>DATDEW010000245.1:0-3933 GCA_036522935.1 Kapaibacterium sp. (SeqCode) | reverse complement strand
TTCCTACCCAAGATGTCATAGAGTTCTATGTTCTCGATTGTACCTTTATTCAAGAAGTGAACTTCAACTTCATCTTTGGCAGGTATCGGATGCAGCCACATTGGGTAAAAGTATCTTGGTCCTTCATCACTCTCAACGGATAAAGGTTGTTCGTTAGCATCATAGCGAAGAATAAAAATCGAGCCTAAAATTCGCGCAACGATCCATCCATGGCGCGGATCACTAAAGACTATCTGATGTCCATCCGCTTTTTGTTCATAAAGGTGTCCAAGTGTTGTTGTGTCATACTCCCATGTTGCCCCCATATTTGTCGTCCGAGTTAGGATATAAGCGGACTGGTATGGTTCATACTTATTAGACATATCATTCTTTGTTAACGACATCCACACTGTATTTTTATCAGAAGGTTCGAACCCTCGCCGACGATAAAGAAACGAACTATCAAATGTCCATGATCTCCCGTCATTATCTGAATATGCGAAGTTATATCCGTGCGATGTTTCTTGTCCCCCATAATCTATAGGTTTGTCATAAAGCACAGACTTTGAATACCCTTCACAGTAATAATATCCGGATGACAAAAATAAGCGTTCCTTTGTGTTTATATATTGCAGATGTGCATTCCCAAGTGGATTTTCTAAATTCTCTTTAGGAAGAAGAGAATGATGATCGCTCCAAGACGCTCCGCCATCACTGGTTATCATTACAGTCATACCATGAGGGAATAGTTTAAGTAATGGATCTGATGAGTCTTTCACTGCTAGCGGTCGATTAACTATAAATGTATGGTGAAAAAGATCTTTTTTTATGTATGGTCCAATCACACCAAATAAAGCAGGGTCGTTCGATAGACTCGGATGCATAATGCGACGAAACTTGTCACCGCCGATACGGTATGGGAAGGTAACGCCTCCGTCTGTAGAACGATACAAACATCCTGAATCACCTGAATAAATGATAGGGTTTGTCGGAGTTAATGCAGTTGCGAGTTGAAATGAACCGGAATTCCTAGTAAACACTCTGTTAAAACTATTACTAATATTCTGACTCTTGAACAGTCCAATCCCATTATCACTCATTGAATGTTGCAAACACCAATACCGTGTTGACCTATCTACCAGTAATGGATAAACCCAAGCCCCCATACCATATAATGTGCCACCTCCAAACCAGCCCAGTGTTGTGTCAAAAATTTCTTCCCAAGTTTTTCCACCATCTGATGTTTCAAAATAATGACTTGGATATTTTGATGCAAGAAAATTTAATGAGTCAATATATACACTATCTTTCCTTGTAAACATTACTGCATGCAAACTGTCGTAGGCAATGAATTTTACAGGCAATGAAGTATCAACAGGAAGTCTGATGATCTCCCAGTGAATTTTACTGAGCGGAATTGACGGACCTTGACCATAGCCACTCCCCACAGTCATAGTAAGAATTGCTGCGATTATGACTAGTATATTCTTGAGTTTCATAGAATTGTTTCTTATTGTTAACTGTGATTTTCAAGAGTCAGAGGGCATTCCCTAAATGAGAACACCCTCGACAATAGAATATGTGATTATGGACACCAATCATGATCATAACCATATTCAGGACACGGAGAAGAATGTACTGTTAAGCTATTAAACCACGGGGTAGTGTGGGTTGTCCCGCTAGCATCCATCACGTATGTTACTTTGATGGCTGAAATATCTGCACCACATAGTACAGCTGTATAATGGTTGCAAGTCTCTATCAAATAACTGCTGCCTTTCGGTGGCATAGACGTAGTGATTACATCTGTTGAATGCCCAGTCCAACTTTTGCAGCCTCCACTTGCGATGGGACCATAGTATGACGTAGAAATTGACCAAGTAGAATCGTCCCATGGATCCATACCCCATTGCTTTTTTGGTCCACACATCACATATTCAGAACTCAACCCATCTTTTGTGATATCAAACTCTACTTTTTGAATCTTCGGATATGGTGCACCACCTTCACAGTAAGTACTATTTCTAATATATATATACTTACAATCCTGGGCTCCGGAGCAGTTATGACAATTAGCCCATGCTTCAGGTATTTGAGTGGAAATACAAATAAAAAGTCCAGGGTCGCATAAACTACTTACTGTGAGTGGGTCACAACAGTTATGGTCAATGAGATGATCAAGTTGATCAGGGCAATCTACCTTTGGTGCTGCGTAGCAATTAGGAAATGTCCCGCAAGGCAAATTCGGTGGACAGGGCTGCGCGGACGCCTCCGTTGTCGTCAGTAATGGAGTGAATACGAGAACAAGAATACATAGGCGAATGAGAACATTAGATGTTTTCATGATAGTATATGTTAGTTTTTTAACGAGAAGGGCATTAAAAAAGGTTGCCCAATTTATACCTTTGTCGGCGGACTTGGATAAGGCGATCACTGTATATCATATACGAAGACTAGGGAGACACACACGATACAGCGACCGGAATATGAAAGAGCGTCAGTGACACATTAAACCAAATGTTTTTTTTTTTGTAGTTCCTCAACTTATAGTTTTTTAATAATATTTTTCTAATACTGGTATACCAGAATATCTGTATGGTTTGATTAAGTAAACTGCAAATCAAGATGTGTTTCTTATAGACAGTATGTAATCGGCGAGCGTAATAATCAAATGAGTTATTACGAACTCAATAGCAAAAGGTTAGTTCGGCAGATGCGCTATGAGCTTTAGCGAACGGAAAACATCGCTTGCCCGTTTATAAGACGTACCCCGTGGTGCTTTGACCGATAGCTTGCCGCCACGTAAAAGAAGGAGCTAAAGCGTCGCCGTATAGCGAAAAGTTTTTGCTTACCCCGACGCTTCTGCAAGCATCGGGGTTTTGTCATTCTGAAGGAGCCGAAGGCGACTGAAGAATCTGATAGTTCAGTATATGCCGAAGCCCCGGATTCTTCACTACGTTCAGAATTATGTCACAAGAACTCAATTGCGTCTATGATCCGCTCAAGGAATTCATGGCGCATTACGCTGATGCGAAGTCCGTTTCTTCGGCTACCTCATCCTATGAAGGGATGACGGTCGAAGAGCGGCTGAAGAAGCGTATCATTGACGGCGATAAGATTGCTATTGATACCGACCTCACCGAAGCACTCGGCAGCTATAAGGCGCTTGAGATCATCAATGATATTCTGCTCGGCGGCATGAAGGTCGTCGGTGAGCTTTTCGGCTCGGGCGAGATGCAGCTTCCGTTCGTACTGCAATCGGCAGAGACAATGAAGACAGCCGTGAAATTTCTTGAGCCGTACATGGATAAAGCCGACGGCGACGGCTCAAAGGGCAAGATGGTACTTGCAACGGTCAAAGGCGACGTGCATGACATCGGTAAGAACCTCGTAGATATTATCCTTACCAATAACGGATACACTGTTTATAATCTTGGTATCAAGGTTGCGCTTGAGCCGATGCTTGAGGAGTTCGAGCGTCAGAAGGCAGATGCTATCGGCATGTCGGGCTTGCTCGTGAAGTCAACTGCCATCATGAAAGAGAATCTTGAGGTGATGGCAGGTCGCGGACTTACTGTGCCAGTCGTGCTTGGCGGCGCGGCGCTTACGCGTAAGTTCGTCGAGAAAGATCTGCGAGCGATCTATCCCGGTTCGCTTGCCTACGCGCAGGATGCATTCGATGGTCTTCGTTTTATGGAAGAGCTCAAGGGCGCAGCAGGCGGAGCTATCGAAGTAAAAGAAGAGAAGAAGCCCGAGACAGTCGCCGAGATGATTCAAGCAATGCGTCGCTCACGCGGTGAGTTGCTTCGTCTTGTCGAACCGCTCGAAGATACAGACCTTGAACTTCCGAACACATTTAATAAGTGGTCACTCCGTGATGTGCTTGTACATATGATCGGGTGGGAAGAGATCGCTACCGAACGCATTGCCATTCTTAAGATAGGCAGTATCCCG
>DATDEW010000244.1:0-22855 GCA_036522935.1 Kapaibacterium sp. (SeqCode) | reverse complement strand
ATGGGACTTGAGCGCAGCTATGATGCTCAAGGATTTAATACCACAACAACACATCTTTACGAGCATACCAACGCTGGTCTGAAGTTGCATGGCAAGTTCACTGCCGATTATAACTCACTGCAATTCTTCCCGAAGTTTAACAAGTGGGTTGCAATACTGCAGGCGGCAAATAATGTTAATCAGAGCGGCGAGAAAGATCTCGTTGTCGTTAACGGCAAGGTTCTCTCATACGGCGAACAATCACCACGTATGTTTAGCTATGATACCACAGGTACAAAGTGGGCATACCGCGCAAGTGACAAGGCAAAAGAGAATCTTATCTCTGCAACCGGAAAACAGTTTCTCTACGAGCGTCGCACCTCGAACCCATACCTGCCGAGCGATGATGCGACAGTGTTATCATTTACACCGGATATAAAAATGTTCGGTTCGATACTCGATGGCAGAGACTATAACATCGGCTTTCGCAACGTTGCAGAGCTATTCAAGACGAACTACAAAGGCACTAGCTCTGATACGGCACGTTCCTATATCATCTTCAAAGGTAAGAAGCAACCACTCTTCAAATGGATAACGAACGTCGTTATGGATACTGCAGGCTCTATGATCGCATATCTTGCAAGTGATCCGGACGAGTTCGGTAAACCAAAACGCGATGATAAAAAAGGGGTGATAGTCCGTGACGGGAAAATTATCGCAGGTCCATTTCGTAACGTCAGTAAACTCTTTATGAGCCCGAGCGGTAAACGCATTGCATATACTGCATCCAATGGTCAATACTTTGAAGTGTATCTTGACGGGAAATCACTCGGAAGAGTTGGCGAATATATTGATGTCTCATGGTCACCCGACGAGAAACGTATGGCTTACGTTTCAATGGACGACAGAGCAAAGATGACCATCGTTGCCAACGGGAAGCATTCTCCGGTATATGACAGAGTTGGCCGCATCGGCTGGCAAGCAAAAGGCAACGGATTAGAGTATGTTGCAGTCCGCAATACTACTCTTCAGAAAGTAGTACAGGATTGGTGACACGACCATTCATCATATTGCTTATAGTTTGCTTTGCCATTACCACCTTCGGAGCGACCGGCGCTTCAAAGAAGAAAGCGTCGTATGTGCCTCCTCGCCCTGTTCTTGCTGGAATCCACATTGGGATGATGCAGGACTCTGTTGATATCATTATGAAGCAGATCGCCAAGCGACGCACGACAAAGAAACTTGATTCACTTACGCTTATTGAATCTGATTCCATCCGAGTCTTTGGTGAGCCGGCTTATATCCGAGTTGAATTACTCAGAGCAAAAGTACGGACCATCGTTGTGAACTATCATCCGCTCAACGGCGGGGCATTCTTTGAAGTGCGGAAGACAGTACTTGAGTACTTCGAGAAGTTCTTCGGCCGCGGCGTACCTTCGCAAGACCAGTCCGTTTCACATCGCCGGTGGGAGACGGAAGACGGCACACATGAAGTATCCTACACTGATAAATACACCCGAATTTTTGTGCGACTCGGCAAACGTGATCGCTAAAAACCTCTTGCTATTCCCGCCGAAAATGTCGGCATTTCAATTTCTTTGATGATTTTTCGCGTTGCCCTATTGAGGACGAAGACGGCTGACTTGGGATTGCCACCTTGGTGATGACTTGAACCTGATTTACTCAAACATGCGACATACGCAAGAGAACCATCAGGTGAGAACTCTACCGATGATGGCTCGGACCCTACGGTCTCGATGATGGTCGTTACTTCAAGCGAGGTCATGTCAATAATAGATATAGCGTTCGACCCTGCATTGACCACCCAAAGTTCATTTGTACCCGGAGCAGCTTTCATCCCTCTCGGAAATATTTCGACAGGAATAAATGTCTTAACGGCATTCGTTTCGAGATCAAAGACATAGACACGCTGAAGATTTATCGCCGCAGCGAAGAGATACTTACCATCATTTGATAGAGCCAAAGCAACAGGTTGATATTTCGGTGAATAGGCATCAGTAGGTGCAGCAGGGACTGAAGCATCCATCAGAAGATTTGTGACGACCGTATCTGTTTTCGTATCAATGACAAGGATATTATCAGACTCATATCCCGAGACATAAAGATACTTCCCGTCTTTTGAGCATACCATTGCAACTGAAGAGCGGATGAGTGGCGTCTCAATGGTCTTTGTCATCTTCTTAGCAACCGGATCAAAGACACCGATGCGATTCTTAAATGCTGATGGATAGCTTGAAATATATCCTTTTGTCCCATCCGGAGTAATTGTCAGTTCTTTAGGGACAAGTCCCGATGAGAACTCACCGGTAACAACATAGTCCGAAATTCTAATTTGTTTTACAGTCCCCTTATTATCCTGAAAACCAAGATAGACAAATTCTTTAGCAGGGTTAATAGCAACTGCGGCAGGTTGAGAGCCGGATACAAACTGCTCGGCACGAATAAGACGATTGGTCTCGCCATCAATAACGGAGAGAACGTCTTCGCCTTGATTCGGGACAAAGTATTTCTTCACTACGGTAGAATACGCAATCCGTCCGTCGCTAGATCTGGCACCGTCATTTATCCAATCATAGATAGTTATCTGGTCAACCTCGTGGAGCGGATCACGGGCAAGCGGCATACGGGGCAACGCTTTCTCACCAAGGTCACGATTCGTATTGATGTGTTGGAAAAGATAACTTAAACGAGCATTGAATGGGAGTACATCATTTGTAACAGAGTCACCGCGCATCATAGCATCCCAACTTGAGAGATCAAGCCCGCCATTCTCTTTCGTAGAAGATGAATGGCAGCTTCCGCCTAAGCAATTACTCTCAATGATAACAGATACTTTGCCCGGGTAGCCGTTTTTTGCTATGGGTTCATCGGTCGAGCTATCACATGAAGATAGGACAAATGCAAAGAACAGGATATAAACTAGGCGGAGGTTATGCATTATCTATTAATAACGAGCTCGCCGCTCGGGAGTTTCGACGCAACATTCGTTAGCGCAAATGGAGTAAATGCCGCAATGCCTGTTGGCACAACAGTGTGTAGTACGATAGCACCGAATGGCACGACAGGCCTTACTGTACCGAAGTTCGGTTCAAGAGATACATACACATTGTTTTGGTTACCGCTGACCATATCTTTTACTGGGAGTGTCGTATCTGCAGGATACCTCCCGCCGGGATATGCGAATCTGTTATCATTTGGATTTGAATCATTGCCCGAAGGTACGGAAAAATATCCGTAGAAGATATTGAAGGGCGGATGTGACTCTGTTGATGAATCAACTGCCCACATTGCATACTTCCATGTTGCAGGGAGTGGTGGTAATTTGTCGAGGCCATTACTGATGGAAGTTGCACTTGTTGCATTCATCAGATAGAGTTCACCTTTATAATCATCCGGTGCATACACCGGTGATGCGAATGTTGCCTTTCCGGTCACGCCCAGGAAATCAAAACCGAGAGCTTCGGTATGTGCAACAGAGAGCAATGCTTTCCCCGTTGATGAAGAACCGGTTACTTCACCTACCATGAGCGGACTCCTCGGAGCACTGCCGATATCTCCTATTTTCTCAACCGATACCTGGCCGTGAATAATAAGAGCGAGATCAAAACCAAGTTTTGCTTGAAGGTTCGTTGTATCAAGACCGATGATGTTCCCTGAAGCATCCATATCGAATGTAGAGACGAACTTCAATTCTGAAGTGCCGTGCTGCGGGGTTGCATTTTTCCGGACGATACCTGATGTGGCATATTCCACCCAAAGTGCATATATCTCTCCGCTGCGAGAGGGAGCAAGCTTATCTACGGTAAGGAGAATACCTTTATGTGTGGTGGTAGTAATAGGGTCTTCGGAGCAACCGATCAATGTTGCCAAGACCAATGTCAGGGTCAGTAGGTACAATTTAATACGATCTATCAACACGAAGGGAGTATAAAAAATGCAAAACGCGGCATAAGCTGCCGCGTTTGTTGTGGACCCTAGGAGAGTCGAACTCCTCACCTACTGAATGCAAATCAGTCGCTCTACCAGATGAGCTAAGGGCCCAATTTTTCAAGTTGCGGATGACTAACACAAAATAGCCATCCGAAATTTCATATTTATCTCGAGTGGGCCTAAGTGGAGTTGAACCACTGACCTCCCGCTTATCAGGCGGACGCTCTAACCAACTGAGCTATAGGCCCCCTTGTTAAGAGGAACGAGGAAAACGGCTTCTTGGGCTATCCTGTTCCCGTAAAGAGGAATGACTCTACTATTGTACACTGTTTCGTACCTCTGATGACACCCCAAGCCCTCACATCACGCATCAAAGAACTTGCTCTTGAGGCAGGGTTCACGAAGGTCGGCATTACCTCTGCCGAACCGTTTGAAAGTGCAGCAAAACACCTTGATGAGTGGGTAAAACGCGGAATGCACGGCATGATGGCATATATGGAGCGCAACCATGACAAACGCCATGACCCCAAGCTGATCATGCCATCTGCCAAAAGTATTCTCTCTCTTGCACTCAACTATTATACCCCGACAGCAACCCCACAGAAAAATAAAATATCCCGCTACGCATGGGGCGATGACTACCATGAAGTCATCTGGGAGAAACTTGAGATGCTTCTTATCCAGATAAAAGAAATTGCTCCTGAAGCCGAAGGAAGATATTACTGCGATACAGGCCCAATGATGGATAAGGTGGTAGCTGAACGTGCCGGTATCGGTTGGATCGGCAAGCATACCAACGTCATCACTCGTGAAGTTGGCTCATGGGTGTTTCTCTCGGAGATAATCCTGAATCTGGAGCTCATGCCTGATGCCCCAGCAGAAGATATGTGCGGCACATGCAATGCCTGTATCGAAGCATGCCCGACTGATGCCATTGCTGCTCCGTACCTCGTTGATGCTACAAAATGCATAAGTTATCTCACAATAGAGCTCAAGCCTAATAATGAGATCCCTCCCGAACTTGCGGATAAGATGGATGGATGGCTTTATGGCTGCGATATTTGTCAGGATGTGTGTCCTTGGAACAGTTTTAGCGAACCGACACCGATGGAAGAATTTTCCCCGCGGACAGATAACGTACATTTATCCAAAGAAAAGATAGAATCAATGGAGCAAGAGGAGTTCGCAAAACGTTTTCGGAGGTCGCCAATAAAGCGGACAAAGCTCGCAGGGCTCAAGAGGAACGCGAGAATGTTGAAATAATTAGAACGTATGGAAAAAGTAATTATAATCGGATCAGGACCTGCAGGGCTTACCGCCGCACTTTACTCAGCTCGCGCTAACCTTAAGCCAATTGTTTTTGAAGGCGATCAGCCAGGCGGACAGCTCACCATCACCACAGAGGTAGAGAACTACCCCGGCTTTGAGCATGGCATTCAGGGACCTGAGCTCATGAACGTCATGCGCAAACAAGCGCAGCGTTTCGGAGCAGATTGCCGCTTCGAGTATGTCTCCAAAGTTGACCTCTCTGCTCGCCCGTTCAAAGTATGGGTTGGCGAGACAATGTACGAAGGCGAATCTGTTATTATTGCAACCGGTGCGAAGGCAAAACTTTTAGGTGTCGAATCCGAAATGGTATACATGGGCTACGGCGTATCTGCCTGTGCTACATGCGACGGTTTCTTTTTCCGTAATCAGGATGTCCTCATCGTTGGCGGTGGTGATACTGCAATGGAAGAAGCAATATATCTCACTCGCTTTTGTAAAACAGTGACCATCGTGCATCGCCGTGAAGAATTCCGCGCTTCAAAGATCATGCTCGAACGAGCTCAAGCAAGCGAGAAGATAAAGTGGATGCTCAACGCTGAGATCGTTGATGTACTTGGCGCAACTGATGACTTGGGTCGCAAGAGCGTCACAGGTGCGAAAGTAAAGAACACTGTTACCGGTGAAGTGACCGATGTTCCTACAAATGGCATCTTCGTTGCGATCGGACATGAGCCGAACACGAAGATATTCAAAGGCATGGTAACGATGAACGATGTCGGCTACATCGAGACGGCTGGCAAATCAAGCTACACTAACATCGAAGGAGTGTTTGCTTGCGGCGACTGCCAAGACCATGTGTATCGTCAAGCAATTACAGCTGCCGGCTCCGGTTGTACAGCAGCAATAGATGCAGAACGCTTCATTGAAGCGAATCCACTCTAACAACTACTTTTACAAGCCATGACATTCGAAGAGCAATTTGCACATGGGGTTGAGCTCTTCAACAACAAAGAGTTCTTCGACTGTCATGATGAGTGGGAAGAACTTTGGCAGGAGGAGCGCAGCGAACGCCGGCTTTTCTTACAAGGTATGATCCAAGCAGCGGTCGGTTCATATCATCTCACCAACGGTAACACTACAGGAGCGATAAGCCAGTACACAAAGTCACTTGATAAACTGCGGCAGTATGCACCCGATTATTTTGACATTGATCTCGAAGGCTTGCGAAGTGAATTAGAGCGGTGTCTTGATGGAGCATTAACGATGCAATCACAAAATGCAAAGTATGAAGTAGCCGGTGAATACTTCCCTATCATTAAGAGTATTTCAAATTAAGAATCAGTCTTCATAAGCAAATCATTTATGATGAACTAAGCCGAACGGTGAAAGTGTTTATTTCCGAGCGATTTTATTATTTAAGGAGAAGTTTTTTATGGCAATTTTAATCACAACCGAATGTATCAACTGCGGTGCATGTGAGCCGGAGTGTCCGAACACCGCTATCTATGAAGGCGGCGCGAACTGGGCATTAGCCGGTCAGAGCTACGGTCCGGCAGATCCAAGCCCATCGGGTGCAGTAGGTTTTCACTCGAACGATTATTTCTACATTGTACCTGATAAATGTACAGAGTGTGTTGGCTTCCATGATGAGCCGCAGTGCGCTGCTGTATGTCCGGTCGATTGCTGTTTGCCTGACCCGAACTGGGTTGAGCCAAAAGAGCAGCTTGAGGCAAAGGTCGCATGGCTTGATGATGTTGACCCGAATCGTAAGAGATAATTAATTTTATCGAAGTAAAAAGGCGGCTCCTATAGCCGCCTTTCTTTCCCTCCCGAGTCCTGAAGATTATCCCGTTATCCTAAAAGTGTGAATGTTGATATCATCAACAGCATATCAGCAGCGGATACATTATTAACTGTTGGCGAAAAATATGCAGAAGCAACGTACGCATTTGTACCTCTAACAATAAGCTTCTGAACCATCACACCGCCCGTATTTGATATGAGGTATGAAAAGAATGCTGTACCTGATGCTGCATCGAGATCAACATTTGGTTCATGTGCGACTTGTCCTGTCGCCATTAGCTGCCTGATATTTTCATTCACATACGCTTGAAAGTTAGTCCCGGCAGGTATCTGCTCGATGCCTATTGACATGAAGTTGCCGGAATTATCGAGAAATTTATTGACGGTTGTTACTGTGCCAACTACATCATTAGGTGTATACTGCACCTGCCATAACTCAGGATACTCTACACTGAAAAGGAATTGGAAAGTTTTATTGATGTAGTTTTTGCCGGTAAATGATGTTTCTGCGATGCTTATATTATTAGCTTCGAGTTGAGAAATTATTTCAGGGCTGACAGTACCTGTAGTAAACCTGACTTCACCCTTTGGTGTGCTATAACTGGAAGTCGGTTGATTGACCTGCTGAACTATCGGTCTGTCGACAGACACGGACAACTTCATCTCCTTCATATTAAGATCGAACTTCCTATTACCATCACCTGTCGCATTAAAGACAAGAATGATACCCACTAATGCAATGAGAACGAACGCTCCGATATAGATCGTATACCGTTTGGTCTTCTCCTTATCATGGGCGATCTTTACGGCATCTGATTCCTGCTGCTGAATCTCGGGCATAATATTTTCTCCATAGTTTTTGTGAAGAGATAGTTTGGGGAGTATCTCTTTTTGCTGTGATGTTAGTCGTACAAATATACATCATTTTATCTTGGGAATGAAATTACAGATAGGACCCTATACCCTGACATCGATCGAAACCGGTCGCTTTGCCCTTGATGGCGGTGCAATGTTTGGTGTTGTGCCAAAGACACTGTGGAGCAAATCAAACCCACCTGACGACGAGAACCGTATCCCGATGGCACTTCGAGTGCTCCTTGTCCAAGGTAATGGAAAGAATATCCTCATTGACAGTGGTATGGGAGAGAAGTATCATGATAAAGAAAAGAAGATATACAAACTTGACAATTCCGAGTTCACTTTGCTTGCTTCGTTATCGAACATGGGGTTGAAACCGGAAGATATTACGGATGTTATCCAAACACATCTTCATTTTGATCACTGTGGTGGTTCTGTCACGCAAACTGCTGACGGTAAACTTATTCCCACATTCCCGAATGCTAAGCATTACGTCCAGAAAGAGAATCTTGTATGGGCAAGAAAGCCAACGGAAAAGGATAGAGCAAGTTATTTAAAGCATGATTGGGAGCCGCTTGCTGCTGAAGGGATGCTCGAAGAGGTCGATGGTTACGGCGAGTTATTTCCGGGTATTCATTTACACATTTTTAATGGTCATACGAAAGCACAACAACTGCCTCGTATCACTGACGGCACTAATCATGTCTTTTTTTGTGCCGACCTCTTTCCGACAAAAGCTCACATTAACGTCCCATACATCATGGGTTATGACAACTTCCCCCTTACTACTCTTGAAGAGAAG
Organism: Kapaibacterium sp. (SeqCode); assembly: GCA_036522935.1. Taxonomy (GTDB): domain Bacteria; phylum Bacteroidota; class Ignavibacteria; order Palsa-1295; family Palsa-1295; genus DATDEW01. The sequence continues at coordinate 14,193 of DATDEW010000244.1, read as the reverse complement.
AAGTCGAATCTCCCGAGAATGTACGAGGAAAAATGGCAGCTTTTCCTTGAGCATGACCCTATTTCGCCCCTTGTCCAACTTGAACGCACTGAAAGGGGCTTTAAACCTGTTGTAGTGGGGTAACAATTGGTACGTCCTTTGCATATACCTCCTAGAGACGAAAATTAATGACAGGTTTTATGAAGCACTATTCATCTATCATATTATTTATTTTTTGCTGCTCGACTGCATCAGCCCAATGGGCATTGCAATCAGGTCCTATTGAATCCCTGATAAAGCAAGGTATGGAGAGTACCTACAACATGGATTATGCAGCTGCCGATAGAACATTCGATGCAGTTATTGCAGCAGACCCCGAGCATCCATCAGGCTACTTCTTCAAAGCCATGGTGAATTTTTGGCGTGCTATCACAAACACGGATAACACCGGTTACGACGAAGCATACCGTACACAGCTTGACCTTGCAATCGAGAAAGCAGATAAACGACTTGATGAGAATGAGTTTGATCTTGCCGGATTATTTTATAAAGGCGGAGCACTTGGCATGCGAGCGAGGATATTTGCTATCCGTCCGAACTGGCAGGACGCAGTAGGCATCTTGCTTGGTGATGCGAAAGAAGGCATCAAATATTTGAATCTGCTCGAAGAAAGAATCCCATCAAATGGTGATGTGCTCTTCGGGAGAGGATTGTATAACTTTTATGTAGAGATGGTGAAGCAAGATAATCCTTCGCTTGCTCCGATCATTGGGATGTTTGCCGGAGGAAATAAACGTGCAGGATTACAGATGCTTGAACTCGCAGGACAGAAGGCGACATACTCAAGAACCGAAGCTAAGTATGAACTCATGAAGATATTCTATCTTTATGAGAAGAATTATCAGGCATCATATCCGTACTCAAAAGAGCTTGCTACGACCTACCCAAACAACTCGAATTTCCTTCACTATCTTGGATTCAACCAATATAGTCTGGGAATGATAAATGCGTATGATTCAACATACCGGATTATGCTTACCCGAGCACGAGCAAAAAAAGAAGGATATACGATAAAGCAAGCACGAGAAGCGATGTACTTTATAGGACTGGGATATCTTAACAAAAAAGGTGGCAACCTCGACTCAGCCTTATACTATCTTTATAATTCCAATCTCCTTTCACATAAGATCACACCGAAGGAGGCGACATGGTGGGTTACGAAGTCCGAACTTCTGATGGGTATGGCTTATGATGCTCGTGGCGACAGAAAAAATGCGCTGTTGATGTATAACCGTGTTCTCCAGATGAAAGACGGCGGTGGCGCACATGCCGATGCTCGCAGATATACAGATAATCCTTACAAAAGGAACTGACCACAAAACTATACAGTGGCAAAGTGAGTTATATCGTCAAATAAATTCACCTTACCTATGTCTCGAATACTTATTATTGACGACGAAGAAGCGATACGCGAAACGCTTGCCTGGATATTTGAACTTGAAAAACACTCTGTTGTAACAGCAAAGTCCGGACAAGAAGGATTCAAGATAATCCAGAACACTGACGTTGACTGCATCTTGCTTGACGTAAAGATGGAGGGGTGGGATGGTCTCGAAACCCTAAAACATATCCGCGAGATCCAACCTGAAATTCCCATCATCATGATCTCCGGTCATGGTACGATCGAAACTGCAGTCGAGGCAACAAAGCTTGGTGCATTTGATTTTGTAGAGAAACCACCTGACAGAGAAAAGCTCTTGTTGCTTGTTCGCAATGCACTTCAGAAGAAACATCTTGAGGAAGAGAACAAACACCTCGAGACACAGGTCAAAACCTTAAGTCACCAGCTTGTTGGCACCGGTCAAATGCTTGGCAACTCAGCTGCAATGCGAAGCATCAGGCAGATGATAGAACGAGTAGCCCCAACCGATGCGCGAGTACTCATTACAGGAGAGAACGGCTCGGGTAAAGAACTTGTCGCACGTGCGATCCATAAGAATTCAGGTCGTCGCGATAAACCATTCATTGAAGTCAATTGCGCTGCTATACCAAAAGACTTGATCGAGAGCGAGCTTTTTGGTCATGAGAAGGGCTCATTCACGGGAGCGCATGGCCAGCGAATTGGCAAATTTGAGCAAGCCGATGGCGGTACGCTCTTCATGGACGAGATAGGTGATATGTCTCTTGAGGCACAGGCAAAAGTGCTTAAGGTAATTGATGAAGGATGGATAGAGCGCGTCGGAAGCTCAACAGGCAAGCCAATAAAAGTTGATGTACGTGTTATTGCTGCTACGAATAAGAACCTTCCCGAAGAGATACGCGCTGGGCATTTCCGCGAGGATCTTTATCACAGATTGAATGTCATACCTATCCACGTCCCGCCGCTTCGTCAACGTAGAGAAGATATTGCAATACTTGTCCGGGCATTTGCTGAGGAGTTTACTGGTGAGACAAAGCGTAAGCCGATCAAATTTGAAGATGATGCAATGGCACTCATGATGGCATTGCCTTACTCCGGCAACATACGTGAACTTCGCAATATCATTGAGCGAATAGTGATACTCACACAAGGTGATATTGTCCATAAAGATGATGTAGAACGTCTTGGAGTTGCTTTTAGCATGATGACTTCCCGACAAGCAGCACCGACTACGGTCGACACATCAGCGAATGAATCTGACGACCTTGCCAAGAGCGTCATACTTACTCCGACAGACCTTGCACGCATGCAGGCAGCAGAAACCGATGCTTACTTTGCTGCACAGGCAAATAGCCCTCTGCAAGAAGCATTAAATGCAGGGACATTCCGTGACTTTAAAGAAATTGCTGAGAAGATATACATCACCGAACGACTTCGTGAATATAATTGGAACGTCAGCCGCACAGCAAAAGCGCTGGATATTCAACGCTCACATTTATATACCAAGATGCGCAGTTACGGACTTATGAAAGAAGGTGAAGAAGTCATAGAGGAAGAGGGTGAGTGAGCAGAGAAACATTAGGTTGAATATTGGTGTTTATGACCTAACTATAGTAGAAATATATTGATAAATTTAGGAGAATAATATGAGAGAATCATTGAAAGATAAATTAGAAAATGCCCTAAGCACAAGTTTTGAACAGGCGCAAGAGGATAAAGTTGCTGAACTTAACCGCCTCTCCCGTACAGGAAAGACCATTACCAAGAAAGATTATAACTCCCGCGCACTTGCAGATATTTACCGTGATCTCGGCTTAGAATACCCAAGCGGCAAGCCGGCTTTAATGGTTAACTAACTCCGGCTCTACAATTTACCCATAATCGCATCTGCGTTCTTCCCACACTCGGAACGAACTCCGGTTATTTCTTTTTCTTAAGATACACTCTTCATCGCGCAAGAGTGTAGTTGTTGTGTTCTTATAACCCGGAGTAAATTATGCGTACCATACGTACTGTTCTTGTTTTTCTTTTTGCCGGCATTGCATCGTTTGCATTTGCACAAGAAGATCGCGTCGTTCTTTTCGAGACCTTTACCAATAGTTATGATCTTTGTCCATCCGGAAATACACTTGATGGACAGTTTAAAGGTACAATGGGATCACCACTTGGTGCAAAAGTTGTATTCCTCAATCACCATATTACGAATGTTGGTGACCCGATGGTCTCACCGGAATCTCTCAAAGAGCATGCACGGTTGACAGGCAGTAATCAACCCCCGTATACCATTTTTATGGGAGCAGTTGATCATACCGTATTTACTTCAACCGGCAAACGCCATACAAGCGGAATTCAGGGCGGAACAGGAAGTCCCAGACAAGAGTGGGACCCGCGTATCACTGAACGAGCTGCAGTGACACCCCAGGTCAAGATACGCTTGTTAAATGCAACTCTTGATAAACTCGGCCAAGCAGACTTTTGGCGTCTGGTAGCGAATGTCGAGGTAACATCTCTTGAAGCGATAAATGGTCCGCTGAACATGTACTTCGCCGTTACCGAAGACGGAGTATTTTTCCCGCAATGCCCTGATGAAAAACCACCAGGACCTACAAATCATGATAATGTTGTTCGTTATATTACAACTGTCGGAAAACCAGTTGACTTAAACGGGAAACCGGTTGGCACAAGTGTTGTCATCACCTATCAGCAAGACATTTCAAAGAGTTCAAGTTTTGGCTATACACTTGCAAACATGAAGCTTTCAGGTTTTGTCGAGAAAGGCAGCGGCAACAATTTCGAAGTTATACAAGCGGCAAAACTCAAAAGCAACCTTGATACTTTAAAAGCACCGCCAAAATCCCTAGCACTCAATGAAGTACCTTTGAATGGCATTTCCTACAATCCTGACGACCTTATTGTTATCGGCATTGACAAAACCAGTATCGACTCTGTGAAGATAGAATACTCTATCGATAATGGAGCTACCTATACTCATATTGCCAATGCGAATAAAAGCCCTGTGTTCTGGAATGCTCCAAGCACAACTACTACACTGGGGAAGATACGTATATCGGAGCTTGTAACCGGAAGTCCTGTCGTAGTACAAACCGGTAACTTCATTATCCGGACAAAAGATTATGACGTAGAAGTTATTCATCCGAACGGCAATGACACTGCATACATCAACAAACCTTTTGTTATTGAGTGGTCAAAGATAGGAGTTGAGACGGTTGACATTGAATACTCTGCCAACGGCGGAAAAAATTGGGGAATCGTAACGAAGAACAAGACCGGCACAACGCATTCATGGTTCGTACCCACTCCGCAAACTGAGCAGGCATATATTCGTGTCTCTGCAGTACTCCCAACGTTAGAAACAATTCGCGCATCGAGCGATCCGTTCCATGTGCTTGTGTCACAGTCACAAGGAAGCGTGAGAAGAGAATCTCCGACAACTGATTTTACGGCGAACATCTATCCACAACCTGCTCGCAAAGGAAGTAGCATCAACGTTGACTTAACACTCTCGAAGGAAGCAAAGATAACTGTGGCTGTTCGTGATATACTTGGACGTGAGGTTTCAACGCTTCCCTCTACTCAGTATACCAGTGGGAAGGCAAAGTTAGAAGTACCATTGAATGGAATACCTGCCGGTTCATACCTACTTGATATATCAAGTTCAGGCGGTGGGCATTTGGTGCAACAGATAGAGATCTATTAATACAATTTCCATAGCTGGTTCGTTTTGCGAACCAGCTATGCCATGGCAATCAGCCAACTTTCTTAGGAGTAGATTCCTTTGTCTCTACCGGAGTAGATGATGTCGAAGTCTTTTCTATACCGCCGGATGACTTCTTCGAGTAATCAGTTACATACCAACCCTCACCTTTGTAGAGCACTCCAGCTCCCCCTGTGACAATTCGCTCGAAGGTTTCTTTACCACAGTTCGGACACTTCGTCAGAGAGGCTTCCGACATACTCTGAAATATCTCTTCAACATGTCCGCACGAAGTACAACGATAATCATAATTAGGCATAGTTCTCTACTTTTTGCGAACTAACACGAATTTTGTCTGTCCCGATTCCTCTGTAAGGGCAGAAGTTGCGCTCACAAGGTACACACCGCTTGCAAGGTCTTTACCATTCTCATCTGCGCCATCCCATGTAACCGTTGAGCCAAGAAGTGTACCGTCTATGGTCTTAATGAGACGACCTGATATGGTATATATTTTAACTGTTGAGCTATTGACAAGACCGGTGACGGTCATTACAGGTTTTTCAAACTCTGACTGGATAAGCGGATTCGGGTACACATACATCCCGGAGTAATCCGTACCACCTTGCTTAAAGATAGAGCTCGTTCGCGAAATACCTTTTGCTGTGGCGATATAGACCTCGCCATTTTTTGTATCCATTGAAATTGAAAGGACACTATTATCAAGTAACGGCGAATTTGATTTGGTGTAGTGTGCAATAGAATCTGCTCCGTCAGCAGAGACTACAAACACACCATTCTCTGTCGCTACCCATTTATTCCCTACACCGTCAACAGCAATCGACTTTACCAATTGCTGATCAACGAACGGTACCTTTCTCGCTCTGAACTCCGTTGTACCCGAGACACCACTTCTGAAATGACTTACAATGTCAATGCCTACATTTGTCCCACACCATAAACCATTATCCTGATCGACAATGAGCGCATTTACATTCGAATTTGAAATAGTACCCGTTGAACCGCCCGGTATCCCACCTGTCGTACCATCAGGAGCGACATAGACAACTCCGTATGTAGGAGGGCTATTATGATTGATCGTCCCAACATAATAGTATCCATCAAGATCTTGAGCAATAGAGCCATACGAGCGAAATAATCCGCCCGGAGTATTCATTTGCGTATTGGTAAATGAATTACCGTCCGATGTCTTTGAAAGTGCTTCTCCGTTATATGCCCATATCGAGAATGCCATGTCACCTTTACGGTCAAGGATACCTTGCCCGGCAACGATAAAATTGCCGCCACTTGCATCAGTTGATGGAAGTCCTGAATTAATATCTTTAATTGAATAAGAAATTGCATCGCCGCTAAACTGTGCCTTCACGATACCCGGACCAGCGCAGGAAAGCCAAAGTACATTCCGTGTTGAATCGTAAAATACGTTCTTATAGTCCGTCTTCGGTATCTGTGAATTCCCTATTGTGGGATACCCTATCCAACGAGATGCTTGCATATCAAAGACAGAGAACCCGAAGGTACGATATGAAGCATAGAGTTTCTCTTGGCTGCTTGAATAATGTATGTAATAAATATCGGACGCAGAATTCACGAGCGGTCCTTGCGAGTATAGATCAAAGACAGGCGCTCCGCCACTCGGAACATATGTCGTCCCACCGATCGTGAAGCCATAAAGCATGTTCCCCGTGCCGGTCCTCGCGAATGATGTTGGTAGTAATTGAGCTGAACTCAGTGCAACTGGAGAAAAGCTAAAGTTTACAAGGTCAGTTGACGTTGCTATACGTCCGCCGTTATACATATCGAGAGCATAAAGTTTACCTCCTTGGACAACAAGCTTCTTACATGAAAGAGAGTCAGTGAGCGTAACTTTGTCTAATGCGAATGTTGATAGGTTCAGAGTGAACAAGCCACCAAGACCGCCTACGACAAGCTTCCCGGCGAAGACAGCTTGTGTACGAAGGAGCGCAGCTGCCGGAGCATTGATAATTTGCCAGGCGAACGGTGCCGATAGATTCGCAGAGTTGGCATCTGCAATGGCAACTGCGCCGGAGGTAACGACATATATTTTTCCGTTGTATTCCATTGCAGAGAACGCAGTATCCTCAACTGAGAGATCGCCGAACTGCGTTACTGTTTCCAAAAATGAATTAGAAGTAGTATTATAGATGCTTATTCCGTAACCGGCAGCAATAAATACTTTCGTACCATTTATTGCAATGCTATAGATATTCTTTTTTGTGACAAGTGACGAAAGAGCTATATCTTGTATCTTTTTAACACTTCCTGATGATTCATTGTAAATATCGAACGAACCGTTTCGCCCACCAAAATAGATGTTATTATCGTCGTCCGTCGCAACTGCCGATATTTCAATAGCGGAAAGTCCGTCTGAGGTTCGCAGATTCTTGAATGACTCAGGGTGTAAGTCATCAAGCTCCATCCTAAATGCACCGCCGTCGGTAGCGACCCAAGCACGAAGTGAATCGCTCGTAAGTGCAACATCATTGACGACGTTCATCGCCGTGTACGCTCTCCATTCACCCTGGCGAAGCGGCTGCCCAATACCGGATATTGTAATAAGGAGGAGGAGAAAAGATATAAAAGTTATTTTCATCGCAACATCTTTTGTAGTTGAGCCATCTCGATCGCAGCAAGCGCAGCTTCCGAACCTTTGTTATCCTCATTATCGCCGGCACGCTCAAGTGCTTGCTCCATTGTATAGCTTGTTAGAATGCCGCATGTTACCGGTATAAGGTATTGGAGCGCTACTTCCCGAATGCCTTGCATAGCAGCATCGGAAACATACTCGAAGTGAGCCGTCTCGCCTTTAATGACGCAACCAAGAGCGGCAATAGCATCAACTTTACCTGACGAAGCAAGCTCCGCACAAGCAAGCGGGATCTCGAATGCACCCGTGACTTCTGCTATGATAATGTCACTTTCAGCAACGCCACAAGCCATAAGTGCTCGCTCGGCTCCTCGCTGAAGTGAACCGGTAATATCGCTATTCCAGCGACTTACAACGATCCCGATGCGTAACCCTGCACCGTCGGTATTTCCTCGAAATATCGGCATTTACATAAAAAAGGTTTTGGGTATAACAGGCTCTACGCGGCGTTTGCTCCATGAGTAACAGGCAAAAAAACTTCCACTTTCCCGCATCGAAGCTCCAACCATCGAATCCCTTTAGGTGAGGTTACAAATGAATCCGGTTCGCTGACCATCTTGAGTATCGTCATCCCCCGAACATGCTCGTTCTCAAGAATAGAAAATATCTCTTTTCGGCTCTCGGGATCTAGTTGCGAAGTCGCACTATCGGCAAAAAGAACAAGCGGCTCTATCACAAGCGCTCGTGCGATCGAGACTCGCTGTCGTTCGCCGAGTGAGAGTCGTCGTGGAAAATACTGCGCTTTCTCCCAGAGTCCTACAGTATGTAAAGCGTGTTCCACTATTGGGTGAATGGATGCTTTCCCTCGTTTTTTTATTACTTCTAAAGCAAATGATATGTTCTCGGCAACGGTCTTATCTTCAAGTAGAGGCAGGTCGTGATAGACACACCCTATAGAGCGTCGATACCGCTGGAGGGCACTCCCGCGCAGGCTATGTACCATAATATCACCAACGCAGATCTGGCCGCTATCGGGTTTGAGTTCACCATTAAGGAGTTTGCAGATCGTCGACTTTCCCGTACCTGTTTTCCCTGAAATTAATACGAACTCGCCCTTAGCAACAGCAAACGATGCGCCATCAAGGATCGGTGGTTCGGTCGGTGACGGACGGTATGTTACATCAATAAAAGATATCATCACTTAGTAGAACGCAGTCTTGTAGTGACGAATTTCTGTTTTTCCACCTGTTTTATCGACTGCGATCACATCGAAGCGGCATGCCTGATCGGTGATCTTATTAATGTGATAGTACCCCTCCGATACTCGCTTAAGCTGTCGCTGTTTGCGGACATCGACGGCATCTTCTGGCTTGCCGCGCGTGTATTGGGTTCTGGCCTTGACCTCAACAAAGACAAGTTGCTCTGCATCTTTTGCGACAATATCTATCTCTCCTACCTGACCGTACTGAAAGTTACGTTTGATAATAGCGTATCCGAGGTCAGTAAGGTAATTGCATGCTTCCTCTTCGCCGGCTCTGCCTTTGGCTTTTGCCTGTGATTGATGTGTTGGTGGTTCGATTACCATAGGTGCTCCTTTCCGCGGATACAATATACAACAAAAAAGCCGGATACGTATCCGGCTTTGTATTACTAAAAAGAACGTCCTCAGACGGCAGAAGTGTCTTCCTGCCAGAGACCATGGATATTACCCTCGGTGTCTTTGAAATATGCCATATATCCTGCCGAAGGAATTGCCACTTTAGGGACAACGATCTGTCCCCCGGCTTCGGTTATTTTTGCAGCATATATATCAATTGAATCAACGCCGATACTATTGGTAAGTGGCTGCTCGGGATGTTTGCGTTGCATGATAGCCCCGTGAATACCGGGTTTCTCTTCACTACCTGTCGTGGTAAGGAAGTACCCCGAGTTCTCGCCGAATTCGCTCGACTCCCAACCAAAGACATCTCCAAAGAACTTTACAGCTCGGCTTGCGTCTTCTGCTGGGATTTCAAAATGCACCGGACGTGACATACAATGATCCTTTCAATTAATTTACGTGAATGGGTGCCTCTTATTGATGTGCTTTTACAAGCTCTACATCAAAAACGAGAGTTGCATTTGGTGGGATCAACCCTGGATAGCCCTGTTGTCCATATGCCAATGAACCTGGTATAATGAGTTGGCGCTTTCCGCCTTCTTTCATTGACATGATACCTTCATCCCACCCCTTGATGACCTGACCTGTACCGATATTAAACTCAAATGGGGATACATGCCCGAACTTCGGGTCAACGTTAGAGTCGAATGCTGTCCCATCAGTTAATGTACCGGTATAGTTCATAGATACTTTTTTACCAGAGACAGGTGATGCACCTGTACCGGCAACTATATCAATATACTGCAAACCGCTCGCTGTCGTAACGGTATCTGGTGTTGTTTTTGCTTCCATCTTCGCTTGTGTTGGGTTTGTTGAAGATCCGCACCCGATGACGAATGCAGAAAGTGTAAGTAATATAAAAAGAGATCTTATCATTGTTATTTGTATGGCTAAAAAAAAATTATGTGACGACTGTTACTTTATCTGCTGCTTCTTTTGCTTGCTTGCGAAGAGCATCAGTTGAAGCATCAGGGCTACCATATGCGAGCGCGACTCCCATCCTACGATATTTCCGAGTTGTGGGTTTCCCAAATATTTTTACATCGGTTCTCTTGGCCGTAAGTGCATCTTCAACACCGGTGTATTTCGGCACCACTGATGATTCTCCGTCAGCTAAGATAACGGCACTAACACCTGCTCGTTCAAGTGTAATTTCCGGAATCGGCAACCCAAGAACTGCACGGGCATGGAGTTCAAACTCTGTAAGATTCTGTGTCCCTGCTAATGTTACCATGCCTGTATCATGCGGACGCGGAGAAAGCTCGGAGAAATAGACACCATCCTCGCCAAGAAAGAACTCTACTCCCCAAATCCCTTGGCCTGTCAACGCCTCGGTGACTTTGCGCGCCATATTCTGCGCTTCTTTGAGGTCGCTTTCTTTCATCGCTGCAGGCTGCCAGCTTTCCTGATAATCACCACGCTCCTGGCGATGACCTATCGGCGGACAAAAAAGTGTTTTGCCGCTCTTTTGTGTGACTGTTAAAAGTGTTATTTCAAGTTCGAACTTGATAAATGCTTCGATGATAACTTCAATAATATCTCCCCTACCTTTAGTAGTTGCGTACTCCCATGCTTTTTCGATGTCCGCTTCGGTCTTTATTGTTGACTGACCCTTACCGGAGGATGACATAAGCGGTTTAACCACACAAGGAATACCAATGTCTTTAATTGCAGCCTGGAATTCAGCGAAGGTTGTAGCATAAGCATATTTTGCTGTCTTAAGCCCGAGCTCTTTAGCGGCAAGATCGCGGATCGCTTTGCGGTTCATCGTAAAGTTCGCAGCCCGTGCGCTTGGTACTACTTGCATTCCTTGCTCCTCATACTGATAGAATCGCTCTGTACGGATAGCTTCGATTTCGGGGACGATAATATCCGGTTTATGCTTTGCAACGACAGCATCAAGTGCCGCTCCGTCAAGCATATCTATTACTTCACGTTCATCTGCGACTTGCTGTGCAGGAGCATCATTGTATGAGTCAACGGCAATAACATATTGCCCAAGGCGCTTAGCAGCGATCACGAATTCTTTGCCAAGTTCGCCGGAGCCGAGAAGTAGTATTTTTTTAGTATACTGTGGCATCTATAAATTTCGTTATGAGGAAAAGTATGATCGAGACGCATCAATTATCTCTCTAGCGCGGTACTCCGTCGTTTGTTGTTCTATCCATTTGTATCCAAACTCTTTGAGTTTTTCATACTCATCGTTTGATATACTCTCTATTTTTTTTTGTAAGTCATTAACAGAATTATAGGTAATACAGTTAGTCTTATCTAATCCGTGGGGCGCACACGTCAGGGGTTTTTGGTCAAGATCCCGGAAGCAGACAACAGCCCCGTTCGCGGCAATTTCATAGTGGCGAAGGCAGTCCCAGCCACCTCGTTTGGTCGTAATGCCGAACTTTGACTCTTGAAGATTCCGGTAATAGTCAAGTTCATTCGTAAATACATGGTCGAAACCCGACTGATGACTCACCAGACTACTTTGCCTAACTTCTTCGTCAACTATATGGGCAGGGAGCACATGTACTTTACTTGAAAGGTTAACTTCATAAGTTATTTTCTCTTTTGGTATTGCAAATGCTGTCGGTCGCATATTGCCAGGCAAAGGTAACCTTCTATAAACAAGTCTTGGTATCATCTTATAATACAGGTAATACCAAACCTTGAGTGATAATTCTCGCTTAAAGTAAATGAATTTTTGAGTACCTTTTCGAGGCACCATATGATCTTCGCCGTCAAGTAGAATTGTTTTCTTCGGATCAAGATATTGATAGAGATCTCGGAAAATAGAAAAACTTCTATGGATACTCCCAAAAAAGAGAAGGTCATAATCTCCCTTCTTTATCCTCTGGTAGACTATATTTCTATCCATGTCTATGTCGTCAAGTGTCTTCCAGAGAGTAAATAATCTTCCGTAGACATGGAGATCCGGAGGTGGTACAAAGCCACGATACATCCTCTCTTTTTTGGGATATTCCACACAATCCTCACCAAAGAGACTTCGCAATCCATGAAATACGCCGTCTTCAAGGTTATCTTGTCCTTGTGTAGTAATGTAGATGACTCTCATCGCAGATAACCTATGGTAATTTTTCGCCTATTTTAGAGAGAAAATATCGGAACAGAAGCTACAATAAATCCGTAGTTACGAGGCATTATAAAGCCCTCATGAACATGAATCGTTTCATTATCTTCTTGATCCTTGCTATGCCCCTTTCTTCTGTCGCATCGGCACAACATACGTATCCTGCAACTGATAAAGGCAGCACTGTAGATGACTATTTCGGCACGAAGGTCGCTGACCCATATCGTTGGCTTGAAGCGGAGGATTCCTCTAAAACTAAAGAGTGGGTTGATGCCCAAAGCAAGTTCGCTTTTGACTACCTTGAGAAGATACCATTCCGTAACCAGATCAAAAAGCGTATCGAAGACATTTGGAATTATCCGAAATTTACAGCACCGCAAAAGGTCGGCAACTACTACTTTTTCTCAAAGAATGACGGTTTGCAGCCACAGGCAGTGATCTATCTTCAGGAAGGACCCAGTGGTACACCAAAGGTTTTTCTTGATCCGAACACATTCTCTCCCGACGGGACAGTTGCTCTTGGTGGTATTTATCCATCCAACGATAATAAGTACATGGCTTATGCTGTCCAAAAATCAGGTTCGGACTGGCGAGAGTTTTACATCATGGAAATAGCAACAGGCAAAAAACTTGATGATCATATAGAATGGGCAAAGTTCGCTGGTGCTTCATGGTGGAAAGACGGATTCTTCTACAGTGCCTTTGATGCACCTCCAAAGGGTACATTCACTTCAAAGAATGAGTTCATGAAGTTGTTCTACCATAAACTCGGAACACCTCAAAGCAAAGACGAGCTTATATGGGAAGATAAGACCAATGGCAAGCGCAGTCACTACGGTGGGGCAACAGAAGATGAGCGTTTTGTCATTCTCTATATCGGCGAAGGCGGACAAAAAGGGAATATGCTGTACGTGAAAGATACTCAACACCCCGAACGCGGCTTTATCCCTGTAGTCACAGAATTTGGCAGCGAAGTTGGCATCGTTGAGTCTGCAGGTGATAATCTGTATATTCAGACCAATATGAATGCGCCTAAAAACAAGATAGTTGTAACATCCATTACCGATCCTTCTCCAAAGAACTGGAATCCCCTTATTCCTGAGAAGAAAGATGTTCTTGAAAATGCAGCAATGGTTGATGGCAAACTCATTACAACATATATGAAGGATGCAAGCCATCACGTTTACATTTATAACCTCAATGGTATATTGCGTAACGAAGTGACGCTCCCTTCTGTCGGAAGTGTCGGCGGTTTTGGGGGAAGGAATTCTGACAAAGAGGTATTCTATACATTCACATCATTCACATATCCGCAAGCGATATACCGTTACGATCTGGAGGCAAATACTTCGACCTTATTCCGCAGATCGGAAGTGAAGTTTAATCCTGACGAGTACGAATCCAAGCAGGTATTCTACCCTTCAAAGGACGGGACCAAAATTCCTATGTTCATCGTACACAAGAAAGGGATTAAACTCGATGGTACGAACCCAACCATGCTTTATGGATACGGCGGATTCAATGTCAGCTTAACACCAAGCTTTAGTACACCACGTGTGGTATTGCTTGAGCAAGGCGCTATCTTCGCTATGCCGAACCTCCGCGGCGGCGGTGAATATGGCGAAGAATGGCATGAAGCCGGTACAAAGCTTCGCAAGCAGAATGTCTTTGATGATTTCATCGCTGCAGCAGAGTATCTTTTCAAAGA
>DATDEW010000243.1:0-9246 GCA_036522935.1 Kapaibacterium sp. (SeqCode) | reverse complement strand
ACTCAACAGGGTATATGAAAGGCGATCCGGGCTATGCTCGCTTCTTCACGTATCTGAATCTCTTCATCGTGATGATGCTTCAGCTTGTGATGGCTGATAATTTTCTCCTGACGTTTCTTGGTTGGGAAGGTGTAGGGCTTTGCAGTTATCTTCTTATCGGTTTCTGGTACGAAGAAAAGAAGAACGGCGATGCGGCAAAGAAAGCATTCATCGTGAATCGTATCGGTGACTTCGGATTCTTGGTGGCAATGGGAGGGATGCTTGTCACGTTCGGCTCTCTCAACTATGCAAGCGTGTCAGCTTCGGCACTAGGAGCAGGAAGCACTGCAGCACTCACCTTTATTACAATGATGCTCTTCCTTGGTTGTACCGGTAAGAGCGCACAGATTCCACTCTATGTTTGGCTGCCTGATGCTATGGCTGGTCCGACTCCTGTATCCGCACTTATCCATGCTGCGACGATGGTTACGAGCGGTATCTATCTTGTCGCCCGTGCAAATGTTCTCTTCGCACTTTCACCCGAGACACTTGCGGTGATCGCAGTAGTTGCAATACTCACGGCAGTACTTGCCGCCTTGATGGGTATCTTTCAGAATGATATTAAGAAAGTACTTGCATACTCAACGGTGTCGCAACTCGGCTTTATGTTCATTGCACTTGGTGTCGGTGCATTTACAGCGGGTGTGTTCCACGTTCTGACTCATGCATTCTTTAAGGCATGTCTCTTCCTTGGTTCAGGAGCAGTTATTCATGCAATGCATCATGAACAAGATATGCAAAAGATGGGCGGACTTAAAAAGTATCTGCCGATAACGTATATTACATTTTTACTTGCAACACTTGCTATCGCCGGCATTCCGCCG
This sequence comes from Kapaibacterium sp. (SeqCode), assembly GCA_036522935.1. Classification (GTDB taxonomy): domain Bacteria; phylum Bacteroidota; class Ignavibacteria; order Palsa-1295; family Palsa-1295; genus DATDEW01. The sequence continues at coordinate 8,383 of DATDEW010000243.1, read as the reverse complement.
TTCTCCGGTTTCTTCTCGAAGGATGAGATACTCTGGAAAGCATTCTCGCAGGGAAGCCCGATGCTTTGGGCGCTCGGTGCATTCGGCGCGCTATGCACGGCATTCTATATGTTCCGCGCAGTCTATCTTACATTCTTCGGCAAAGAGAGATTTGATGCTCATCATCACCCACCACATGAAGTAAGTTCTTCGATGAGCATTCCGCTTATAGTTCTTGCAGCACTTTCTGTTGTAGGTGGTCTTATCGGTATTCCGCATGTACTTGGCGGCTCAAATATTTTGCATCACTGGCTTGAGCCGGTTCTTGGTAAGGGTGAAGAAATTATTGCTGCATCAGCCCACCACGTTGACCATGCAATGGAAATACCTCTTATGGTTGTATCTGTTGTGATTGCACTTGTCGGTATCTTCTTTGCAACAAGATACTATAAGTCAAAGACAACGCTTGAAGCAAGCGAGAAGAAGCTCGGCATTCTCTATAAACTTGGTTTTAATAAGTTCTATGTCGATGAGATATATGACGGTGCAGTCGTTCAACCGACATATAACTTCAGTAATAGTTTTCTCTATAAGATATTCGACGTGATGGTCATCGACGGTATTGTCAATGGCTCGGCATGGGCAGCAGGGCAGAGCGGCTTAGTCTTTAGAAAGCTGCAGAACGGGCTTGTCCAGAATTATGCTATTGTTATTGTCGTCGGTATTTTGTGTGCCATCGGGTACGTCATAGCTTTTTAAGGTACGAATGGGTTTACTTTCAACGCTCATACTTCTTCCTATCCTCGGCGCGGCGAGTTTGCATTTCATAAAAGATGCAAAGACGGCGAAGATCTATACACTTATGATAGCGATCGCGACGTTCGCGATCTCGCTTATCGTCTATATGACCTACGATAATGCCGGTGTCGGGTATCAGTTCATGGAGCGCATCCCATGGATCAGCTCAAGCACACTTTCGATAAACTATGTGATGGGCATTGACGGTATGTCCCTGATGCTAGTACTCCTGACGACATTCCTCATGGTTATAGCCCTCATCGGGACATGGAATTCGCAGGATAAGAAAGTATCAGGTTTGATGGCTTTGCTACTACTACTTGAAGCAGGCATGCTCGGCGTGTTCTGTTCGCTTGATCTTTTTGTATTCTACATCTTCTGGGAGTTGATACTTATCCCGATGTATTTTATCATCGGTATCTGGGGAGGCGAGCGCAGAGTCTATGCATCGCTCAAGTTCTTTATCTATACTCTTGCTGGTTCACTCTTCATGCTCGTTGCCATTATTTGGCTCGGGCTTGAAGCGCAAAAGATATCAGGTGTATTTACGACAGACCTTTCTAAACTTATCGGCATTAGCGCATCACTTCCTGTTAGCACACAGAATTATCTCTTCTGGGCATTCGCTGTTTCATTTGCGATCAAAGTCCCGCTCTTCCCATTCCATACATGGCTGCCTGATGCTCACGTTGAAGCGCCGACGGTCGGCTCTGTTATTCTTGCCGGCGTACTGCTGAAGATGGGTACGTATGGTATGATACGTTTTAATCTCGGACTTTTTCCTGATGCAAGCATTGCCAATGCAAGTATTATGTCGATCCTTGCGGTTGTCGGTATCATTTATGGTGCACTGGTTGCGATGGTGCAGACGGATATAAAGAAGCTTATAGCGTACTCATCGGTTACGCACATGGGCTTTATCGTACTTGGTATCTTCTCGATGACTCGCGAAGGTTTGCAGGGAGCAATAATCCAGATGATCAATCATGGTCTCTCGACTGGCATGCTCTTCATGATGTTCGGCATGATGTATGAGCGGACTCATACCAGAGCGATCGAGAAGTATGGCGGACTTGCTAAGATAACACCAAAGTTTGCAGTCTTCTTTGCAATTGCAATGCTTTCAAGCGTCGGACTTCCCGGACTTAACGGGTTTATTGGTGAGTATCTTACACTCATGGGTGCATTCCAATCTCCGGTACTCAACTCATGGAGCTATGCAATACTCAGTTCAACCGGCGTCATCTTAGCTGCTGTCTATCTCTTGTGGATGTATCAGCGTTTTATGATGGGCCCTATTACACATGAAGAGAACCGTAAACTCACAGACTTAACAAACCGTGAAATGGTATCGCTTGTGCCGCTTGTCGTACTGATGGTCTGGATAGGAATGCAGCCAATGCATTTTCTTAAGACGACAGAAGATAGCGTCAATAAAATGTCAGATGGTTTAATTCGTTTGAAGACAGGTGCCGTGGCAGCACCATCGATGAACCCATATCAAATCGTTGATCCGAAAGTACAGGTAAAATAATATAGTGAGCTACCAAGATTTCATAGCAGCGCTTCCGCTTATTATCCTTGCAGGCACAGGATTACTTGTGATGATGTGGGATGCATTCGAGAAGATACCTTCACGGATGCCGATAGTCCTCACTTCGCTCGGCTCAATAGCAGCGGCAGTTGTAGCATACACAAATATAGGACATAATAATGTCGCATTCGACGGACTCTTCTTTGACAATACTACTTCTCATTTCTTTACTATCGTCTTTTCTGTTGCTACGCTCTTAGCATCGCTGATTGCAGAAAAGTATCTTAAAGGTGAAGAAGTGCTTGTAGGTGAGTTTTCTGCTCTTTCGCTTTTTGCAGCGACGGGTATGATAATGATGGCTTCAGGCGCATCACTTATCGTTACGTTCTTAGGTCTTGAGACGATGTCCATCTGTTTCTATATCCTTTCGGGTATGTTCCGTCGTCGTGCGGAATCGAATGAATCGGCAATGAAGTATTTCTTGCTTGGTGCGTTTGCAACGGGTTTCTTCCTCTATGGCATCGCACTTCTCTATGGAAGTTTTGGTACGCTAAGTTTAGTCAAGATGGCTTCGATGGGCGGAGCGGCAACTGATAATACACTTGTGCTTCTTGGCGTAGTGTTACTACTCATCGGACTTCTCTTCAAAGTTGCGGCATTCCCATTCCACCAGTGGGCACCGGATGTCTATGAAGGTGCACCGACACTCGTCGGCGGATTTATGTCAACCGCAGGTAAAGCGGCAGCATTTAGCTCGCTTATCCTCGTCGGTAATGCACTCATGCCAAGTGGAGCAATGGGCGGTAAAGTTCAAACACTTATCGCAGTCGTAGCGGCGGCTTCAATGCTTTACGGAAATATCGTTGCGATCAGTCAGAAGAAGATAAAGCGAATGCTCGCATACTCGAGCACTGCACACGCCGGATATATTCTCTTAGGAGTTGCAGCAGGAAACCAACAGGGGATGACAGGCATCATGATCTACTCCGCTGTCTATATGCTCATGCAGACAGCGGCGTTCGGTATTGTCGCACTACTTGAAAAAGAGACAGGGCGCGGACTTGAAATAGATGATTATGCAGGACTTGCAAAACGCCGTCCATACACTGCTCTCATACTTGCTGTCATAATGTTCTCTCTGGCAGGTATTCCGCCGTTCGCAGGGTTTTTCGGAAAGTATTACCTTTTCCTTGCAGCTCTGAATGCGAATCTGCTTTGGCTAGCGATAGCAGGTGTTATCTCAAGTATCATTGCAGCGTTCTTCTATCTTCGCATCATTGTTCTCATGTACTTCAAAGACTCGGCACATGATGAAGTATCACAAGAGAAGTTCGATATCTCATTTGTAGCTGTCGGACTTACGACACTCGCAGTGCTTGCCTTTGGTCTCATGCCGAACCTACTTTTGGACCTTGTCACCTATGCAGTAAAATAAGTGCTCCCTATACTTACATCCGAGGAGTCCCGCGCATTTGATGCGTTTCTTATAAAAGAAGTTGGTATTCCGCCTCTTGTCCTGATGGAAAATGCAGCGAGGGGCGTTCTCGATTCTATCCAAGACCTACTCGTAGATCTGGATGATAGAGCAGTCGCAATCTTTTGCGGAAAAGGCAATAACGGAGGTGATGGTCTTGCTCTTGCACGACTGCTAGATGAGGAAGGCGTTGACGTCCATGTATTTCTTCTTGGTAAACCAACAGAGTTGTCGAAAGAAGCAGCGACGCAGTTATCTATCCTGAAGAACTTCATCGAGAAAGAAAAACTTCATCAGTATCCGCTCAAAGATTCACATTTTCTACATCATATCCGCCTCGGTATCTTTGTTGATGCACTGCTTGGTACCGGTTCATCAGGCGCGTTGAAAGGGAAGTATAAGGAAGCCGTTCTTGATATCAATGCGCTTGCTCATCATTACGGTGCGAAGGTAATAGCTATTGACGTTCCGACGGGACTTGACTCTGATACCGGGGAAATTGCTACTTCGCAAGACGGAGAAGCCGTCGTCGTCCATGCTGATAGAACAATAACGGTGGGCGCGCTCAAGAGAGGTTTGTTCCAACAGCATGGTCCTGATGTTGTCGGCGAGTTGACCGTTGCACCGCTTGGCGGGCCAATATCATCTTGGAAAGAATTCTCTGAGAATCATACATGGCTTATGGAAGAAGATGACCTGCAAGGTCTCTTCCCGAAGCGTAAAGCTGTAACCTCAAAATTTGATTACGGTCACGTGCTTTCAATCTGTGGTTCGTATGGCATGACAGGTGCAGCGATACTTGGTGCAAAAGCAGCGCTCCGCAGTGGCGCTGGGCTTGTATCAGTTGCAACACCTGAATCGCAACGCGCTATTGTTGCTAATGGATTACCTGAAGCGATGACCTTCGGTGTGCATGAAGATTCAAAAGGTCTTCCGACTTCCGATGCTTTCGATCAACTTACACACTTTTTCGAAAAAGCTTCAGTTACTCTCTACGGTTCAGGGATACTCCTAACCGAAGAGACAAAACGTCTTGCTCTTCGATTATTACAAGAAACTGAACTTCCGCTTGTTCTTGATGCTGGTGGTGTTATTGGTCTTGCAAAGCATCATGATGTTTTGAAGAAACGCAAAGCACCAACAGTTATTACTCCGCATCTCGGTGAGTTCGCACAGTTCTTGGGTTTGAAACGCGAACAGGTTGAAGCGAACAGGATCGAACTTGCTCGAGAAACTGCCGTAAAGCTTGGGATTACGATCGTTCTCAAAGGTGCACCGTCTATTGTTGCATCACCTGATGGCGATATCTTTATCAACCCAACCGGAAATCCCGGTATGGCTACGGCCGGTGTAGGGGATGTACTTGGCGGCATGGTAGCAGGATTTATGGGACAAACCGCCGATGTATTAAGCGCCTGCATCTTTAGTATTTATACTCACGGCAAAGCTGCCGATATTGCTGCAGAGAAATTATCGGAGCGAGCTCTGGTTGCCTCTGATATTATAGACTCACTTTCAGAAGTATTCGTATCATTCGAAAAAGAATGAGTGCTTTTTCACCGATCCTTCGCAAAGACATTCTGCTCGAATTTCGTTCGCGCTATGGCGTAAGTGTTGTGGTGATGTTCCTGCTTGTTACTATTACAACGATTCTCTTTTCAGCTCCGGGCGAGACTTTTACTTCAAGTATCAACAGCGCATTCTTCTGGATATCGCTTTTCTTCGGGGCAATGACAGGGCTTTCACGCTCATTCGTCGCAGAAGAGGAGAGAGGTACATCGCTTATCCTTCGTCTCTACTCAACTCCCGAGCGAGTCTATTGGGGCACGTTCTTATATAATTTACTCTTGATCTTCGCTCTAGCTGCAAGCGCAGTTCTGTTCTTCCTGTTCTTCTTTCGCGATCTTGTTATTAAGGATGTAACCCTGTTCTTTTTACAACTGATACTTGGATGTGTCGGTATTGCTTCAGCCACGACCATCTTATCAGCAATAGTGGCACGTGCAGCCCAGAAAGGTGCACTTTTGCCGGTTATTGCTCTTCCTGTTCTGATGCCGCTAATAATTGCAGTTACAGATGCTACCCGAATTACCCTCGAAATTCCGAACGCATGGGAAGGCGTTAAGGGAGACATTCTTATCATGTTTTCGTTCGATATATCACTCACACTTGTGAGTTATGTACTCTTCGCTATAATTTGGCGTGACTAATGGACTTCTTTCGCTCGACATTCTATAAATATTGTATCGGTCTTCTGCTTGGTGTAGGGGTGTATTTATCATTCGCAACTCCCATCGGCGGTAACTTCCGTGACGTTGCAATGCTTTCGATGGCAGGGGTTATTGATATTACACCTGTAAGGGGAGTGCTAAATCCTGATGGCACAGCAACCGACTTTACCAATGACAAACGACGTATTGAAATACCGCAGGACATGATGCTGCCTTCATCTGTTACGTGGGTAGCAGACTTTTCGTATCGCCCCGCTGATAGCACATTCATCTTAAAGAAGGTCGTCAGTGTTGACCCGCTTATGACATTCCCGCTTGTACAAGGTCTCGGTGAACTCGGACGCAACATGCTTTTCCATGTGCCGATGTCTTTCGTTGCATTTGTACTTTTCCTTTTAGGTACTATATACTCAATCGTCTTTCTACGTAAGAAAGATATGAAGTACGATCTTCAAGCAAGAGGATTTTCAGCCGTTGGATTACTCCTGACGTTTCTTGCCACTGTTACGGGCAGCATTTGGGCCCGTTTTAGCTGGGGACGTTTCTGGAATTTTGACCCGCGTGAATCGAGTATCTTGATCCTTCTGCTTATCTATATAGCTTACTTCCTGCTTCGTTCACTCATGGAAGAGTCAGAAGAAAAGAAGGCGCGTATTGCTGCTGTTTATAATATCATCGCATTTGTGACAGTGCCATTCTTGATGTTCGTGTTACCGCGTATTACCGAGAGTTTACACCCGGGTGGTGGAAACAGTGTAGCACCTGTCATTAATCTTTCAGGGAAAACGTATACAGCACCGACACTTTTATGGATGTTGTGGGGGATGGTATTTGTTTTTACGCTGATATGCCTCTGGATAAAGGATATCTACGTGCGAATCCTCAAACTCGAAGAACAAAAGAACTAAGACGATGGAATTTTTCGAAAAAAATCCGCTCTATGTAGTAGCTGTAATAGCGACAGTTATTTGGCTTGGCTTTTTCTATTTTCTGATGCGCCTTGATAAGCGTGTTTCGAAGTTGGAGAAAGAGTAGTTATTTACGCATTTCTTTCCATTTTTCCCACTCGTCTTCGGGTGGTTTAAGAGGGGGATTTAGCCACCTAACAATGAGAGAAACCAAAACGACAGAAACCGTATAAATAAGGATGGAAGCGGGGTCCATAGTATATTTTATGTGTGTTATAGGCAATAATGAACACCGAACGTTGTCCCCTAAATCCCTGTTTTGAAATATCATGAAAAAGAAACACATATACGCACTTGTCATCGCTATTGCTTTCATTGGAGTAGCGGCGTTCGCTCTTGTAGAGAATAAGATCGACTATGCAGATTTTTCTGCTGCAAAGTCAACGGGCAAACGGGTGCAGATATCAGGTACACATGTGAAGGAAGCTCCGACACATTACGATATCAACGCGAATCTTTTCACCTTTACGATGAAAGATCATAAAGGATTAGAAATGCCTGTTCGTTATAACGGCATCAAGCCGACGAACTTCGAGCTTTCGACCAATGTGGTCTGCGTCGGAAAAGTACAAGACGGTGTCTTTGAGGTATCAGAGATACAAACGAAGTGCCCCTCGCGCTACGAAGGTTCAGAGAAGATCAACACCCAAATGTAAATCCCCATGGTCGGACAAATTGCCATTGGCATTGCCTTTGCCTCCGCACTTATAGGCAGTATCCTCTACTATCTTGTTGCAAAAGGAAGAACGGAGTATCTTTCGGCTGCTCGTATTTCCGCTCATATATGTATATGGGCTGTTATACTTTCTGCAGGTACGCTTCTTTATTATATCTTTAATTATCGTTTCGATATAAGCTACGTATATGAACACGTATCGCGCTCGCTTTCAAAGCCGCTTCTTTTCTCGACGTTCTATGCGAGTCAAGAAGGGAGCTTTATGCTCTGGGCATTGCTTACAGCGATAATTGCGATCCCGCTTATGCCATATGCTTCGCGTCAACGATACGAAGCGCCGGTAATGACCGTCTATCTTTCAATACTTGTCTTCCTGACGATCATGCTCGTTTTGAAGACTCCTTTCGAGTCATTGGCTGCAGCCCATCCGGGCGAAGTGCCCGCTGGGTTTATTCCACCTGACGGCAAAGGGCTCAACCCCTCACTTGAAAACCTCTGGATAGCGATCCATCCTCCGATGCTCTTTACGGGCTTCGCACTTCTAGCCGTCCCATTCGCATTTGCTATTGCCGGATTATGGCGACGAGATTATCAAGGCTGGATAACAACATCTCTTCCATGGACGCTTGGTGCAGCAATGATATTAGGCTTCGGCATTATCCTCGGCGGCTTCTGGGCATACGAGACTCTTGGATGGGGTGGATATTGGGCATGGGATCCGGT
>DATDEW010000242.1:0-2097 GCA_036522935.1 Kapaibacterium sp. (SeqCode) | reverse complement strand
TCAGCATCGTACATCCACGTTCGGTTCGTCCTTCGGGAGTGGTACAAAAACAGGAAGTTCATTCGGCAGCGGAAGTTCAAGCGAAAAAAAGCGCAGTGACGGTTTTGGTACAACAGTCAACCCCTATGATTTCCGGAATGATAAAGGGACTGTTACAGGACATACTCGTATTAGTATGGACGGAAAAACTGCCCGAACAACCTATTTTCATCCTGATGGTAAAATAAGTACAGAAACATCACGTAGAAATGCACTTGGGACAGGGTGGAGCACAACACATTTCAATACTGACGGTTCTATAAGCAATTCTATTACTCGTACAAGTCCTATCGGTATTACAAACAGAACTACCCACTTTAATGGAGACGGTACTCTTGGCAATTCTATCATGCATAATAATGCGCTCGGCACCGGCTCACGTGAAACACATTTTACACCTGACGGAATGAGTTCTTCACTTACGCGCTCAAGTGGATTTGGATCAACAACAACTATGTCACCACTTACCTTAACGGGTAGCAAATAGTTAGTTCTTTATTGTAATTTATAGCGGATCAGTTCTTTTCGAGAGACAATATCAAGTGGCGGAATCAGAGACGATGTAGTGTATAATTCTGACTTGATCAAGCCGATATTTGGCGAGAAGTTATCAATTACTCTTGAAACGACCGTGTCGTTGCCAGCTTTCGTTATGTCTAAGTAGTACTGAAATGTTGAAAATGTACCGGCCGGTGTGGTGATAATATCGTTAACTTTCGAAACATACCTTGATATATCACCGGCAAAAAATTGATCGTCAACTTTCACTGGTACCGATGTACGTGAGTATAGCACATCGTTTTGTTTCGCCGGGAATTGATACCAAAACTCACCAGGACTACTATGCCAAATCCCGGCATCCCATATATTCTCGCTATGTCCATCAGAATACTCTATAATTTTAGTGCCGCCTTCTACTCGAGTTGAAGTTATAGCAACCGAATCAATATAGGACGAGTCAATAGAACCATCAGATGAATACATTGTATTCTGATAGACCCAATAGTTGCCCGTAATGAACGGATCAGCTACACCGGGGGTGACGTTCGTTGTTGTCGAATCCGAATCACACCCTATAATGAACAAAGAAGTGATCAATAATAAAAAATATGATTTCATTGCGCTAGGTAGATTAATCAAAAACTTCTTGGTACTCATTGCGTATTGCATCAACGAATGGTTCGATCTCATCAGTTTCATATCCGAGTGTCAAGAGAGACTGTCTCATCATCTCTACTGCTCCGACAAGCTCAGGATAGACAACTTTGTGAGCACCATAATCTATCAATGTCTTAGCGCCTTTGTGTGATGAAGTTCTTGCTATAATGGGAATCTTAGGAGCTACCGAATGAGCGTATGAGACTGCCGTCGCAGCGCCGACTTCACTTGGAAGAGTGATAATGACCGCCTTTGCACGTTCGAGATGTGCATGAATGAGAATATCAGAGTTGCTTGCATCGCCGTAAAGATACGGTACGCCTATCTCATCAAGCAATTTCAAACGTGAGGCATTAAATTCAATGACGAGCATTGGTATTCCCAACTCGTTAAGAGTATTGACGATGTGCTTCCCTACTCTCCCGTATCCGACAATGACGATGTGATTTGTGAGTGACTTGATGGTAGCCAAGTGAGGCAGATGTTTTCTATCGACCAGATCCCAGAGCCGCTTAAACTTCCTCATCGATCGTTCAAGATAAGGAAGCCCTTTGAAAAGAAATGGATTGACAAGTATAGAGATAAGTGCGCCGGCAAGCAGCAACGAGTACTGCTCCTGGGATAATATCCCAAGTACCACCCCTGCACTACCTAAGAGAAAAGAGAACTCGCCGATCTGGCTTAATGCAACGCTCATTGTAAGAGCTGTTCTCCCGTTCTTTGTCAGCGGTAGGGCTGTAAGAAGTGTAATAATGAACTTTGCTCCAATGATGACGAGAGAGACGATAAGGACATCACCTGTCCTATTAATAAAATCGTTTGGATTGACAAGCATTCCGACCGATACAAAGAACAGCACAGCGAACGTCTCGCGGAATGATAACACTTCTGCTTCGACTT
>DATDEW010000241.1:0-4556 GCA_036522935.1 Kapaibacterium sp. (SeqCode) | reverse complement strand
ATTACGTTCTTAGACCACCCCGATCATCGCCGCATCTTACTTGATGATGATTGGATAGGTCATCCGCTCCGCAAAGATTATAAGCAACCGGAATTTTATCGCGGTATGAAAGTACCGTATTAATCACGTATGGCAGAGGTTTTAGACAGAAGAATGAACACCGAGATCGCTCCGCTGCCCGTCAAGACGGTGCCGTCGGAGAGGGTCGAGCCAAATCGCCTCCGTACGGAGGAGATGATACTCAATATCGGACCGCAGCATCCCTCGACGCACGGTGTGCTTCGCCTTGAAGCAGTGCTTGATGGCGAGCTTGTGATTGACGTTGTACCGTATCTCGGATATTTGCACCGCTGCTTCGAGAAGCACTCGGAAGCGATGACATATCCGCAGGTCATTCCGTACGTTGACCGTATGGATTACCTTGCGGCAATGAACTCCGAGCATGGTTACGCACTTGCTGTTGAACGCCTCATGGGTATTGAAGTACCCGAGAAGGTTGAGTATATCCGTGTTCTTTTTGCAGAGCTTCAGCGAATCGCATCGCACCTCATCGCCGTCGGCACGTTCGGTCTTGATGTCGGCGCATTCACACCGTTCCTCTACTGTTTCCGTGATCGCGAAGATATTTTAGAAATGTTCGAGAAGACCTGCGGCGCACGTCTTCTTTATAATTACATTTGGGTCGGTGGTCTCTCGCATGACCTTCATCCTGATGTGCTCGGCATGGTTCGCACGTTCGTCAAGAAAAGCCGCGCAACACATAAGGAAGTAAATGAGCTTTTGACGTTCAACAAGATATTTGTTGAGCGAACAATTAATATCGGTGTCTTGAAGCCCGATGTTGCAATTAACTGCGGCGCAACAGGACCGATGCTTCGTGGTTCGGGTGTTAAGTGGGATCTTCGCCGTGACGACCCGTACTCGATCTATGATAGATTCGAGTTCGATATTCCTGTCGGCACAGGCAAGATGGGACAGGTCGGTGATTGTTTTGATCGTCATTGGGTCAGAATGCTTGAGTGGGAACAGTCGCTCAATATCATTGAGCAGATACTAGAGAAATTCCCGCAGGACGACAAAACGGATGTGCAAAAGGCAGTGCCCAAGCGTATCAAGCCGGCAAACGGTGAGATATACTCACGCACGGAGAATCCGCGCGGTGAACTTGGGTTCTACATACAGTCGAAAGATGGTATCAACCCGTGGCGTTTGAAGGTGCGTTCGCCTGCATTTACGAACTTAGCTTTGTTGCCGCTGATCTCGCGCGGCTACATGATGGCTGATCTTATTATTATTCTTGGCTCAATTGACATCGTACTCGGAGAAGTAGATAGATAAACTATGTACGAAGGACTATTAGATCTTATAGTGATGCTTATCGGCAAAGGGCTGATGACGGATGTACTCACCGTTGTCGTGTACTCTGCGATACCGCTTGTAATCATATTGCTCTATGCACTCGTCGCTATCTATGTAGAGATGAAGGGCTCGGCATTCCTGCAAGACCGCTTAGGACCGATGCGTACTGGTCCTTACGGATTGTTGCAGCCGCTTGCTGATATATTGAAGCTTATGCAAAAGGAGGATACTACTCCTCTTGATGCTGATAAGAAGCTCTATAACCTTGCGCCGTTCGTAGTATTTATCGGTGCGTATGCAGCATTCGCAGCTCTTCCATTCTCTGCTGCATATATCGGCGCACGTATCAATACGGGTGTCTTCTATATAGTAGCAGTCAGTTCGCTCGGTGTTGTCGGCTTGCTTATGGCGGGCTGGGGCTCGAACAATAAGTACTCTCTTATGGGTGCTATGCGCTCAGTTGCACAGATAGTGAGTTACGAAATTCCCGCAGGTCTTGCGATTCTTGCAGTTGTCATGGTTGCAGGCACGATGGACTTGCAGACAATTACAAAGCTGCAGGATGGCGGAATACAGAACTGGTTTATCTTCGGCGGACCGAAAAATGTAACCGGCTTCGGTGGGTGGTCTTCGCTTGCGCTCGTTCCGTTCATGCTCATTGCGTTCATCTCCTACATGGTAGCATCACTTGCCGAGACGAACCGCGTACCCTTTGATATTCCCGAAGCAGAATCAGAACTTGTTGCAGGTTACCACACCGAGTATTCGGCTATGAAATTCGCACTCTTCTTTTTAGCAGAGTATGCGAATATGTTTGCAGTAAGTGCTGTAGCAGCCGTGCTCTTTTTAGGCGGATGGAGTTCACCGTTTGGTGATGCGCTTAACGGACCGGCGATGGGCTTCCTGTGGTTCATCGGTAAAGCAATTTTCTTTGTGTTCGTGCAGATATGGATACGCTGGACGCTTCCGCGTTTGCGTGTTGATCAGCTTATGCATATTTGTTGGAAGGTAATGATACCCTTCGGTATGGCAACGGTGCTTGCTGTCGGGACGATCGTTACATGGTTTGCGCATTGATAAGAGGCAACTCTGTCAATGTACGGATCACGGTTGTTCTTTGCTTCGCTCTTTATGATAGGCACATTCGTCGCTCTCGGCGAATGGATAGCCGCTCGTGAAGGGATAGCAACAGGTTTGAGCTGGCTCGGCGTTGCCGGGCATTCTTTACAAGTCTTAGGTGCGTTCGGGATGCTGCTTATCCCTGAACGCAAAGATGAATCAGATAACGAGTTGTAATTGACATACTATGTCAGGATACTTTAAGGATATACAAGAAGGATTAGGAACGGCGCTCAAGGGAATGTCCATCGTCATGAAGCATTTGCTTCAGCCGAAGGTCACACGCCAGTACCCGAACGCCGATGACCGTTTCCCGATGCCCGAGCGTGCACGTAACCGTCTCTATGTGAACATGGATGACTGTATCGGCTGTGACCAGTGCTCACGTGCATGCCCGGTGAACTGTATCACGATCGATACTGCAAAAGCTATCCCCGGCGAGAATGTCGGCACGACATCCAACGGCAAGAAGAAATCTCTTTGGGTAACGCGCTTCGATATTGATATTGCAAAGTGTTGCTACTGCGGACTCTGTACGTTCCCATGTCCGACAGAGTGTATCCAGATGACAGATGTCTATGAGTTTTCCGAATTTGACCGCGTGAACCTCATCTATAACTATGCAACGATGGATTCTGCAGAAGCAGCGCTCCATACGGCAAATGCAAAGAAAGATGAAGAGCGCGCAGCAGCTGAACGTGCAAAGCAAGCAGAAGAAAAAGCGAAAGCCGCTAGTGATGCTCCGGCCGCTCCGGCTCCAGCACCCGCTGCACCGACAGCAGGCGGAGTAAAGCCACCGCCATTTGCTGCGAAACCCGGTGGTATAAAGCCACCGCCGTTCCAAGCTAAGTAATCAGCTAACTATAGTAGATTAGATGTACGATATTATCTTTTACATATTTGCTGCAGTAACGCTCGGGGGTGGTTTCATAACCGCTACATCGAAGCGATTGGTATATGCTGCATTCGGACTTCTCTTCGCGTTCTTTGGTGTTGCCGGACTCTATGTCATGGCGAACGCAGACTTCCTTGCAGTAACGCAGATCATGGTCTATGTCGGCGGTATCCTGATACTGCTCATCTTTGGTATCATGCTTACCAATCGTGTATCACAGGCAGATGTGACCATGTCAGGAGGCACAAAGGCAGTCACAGGACTTCTTTCTCTTGGCATCTTTGCTATCTTAATGATGGCATACTTCGGGACGGGTTCAGAAAAGACTTTAAAGGGCGCTGACGGAAAGTCAAAAACAGTAAGTACATGGGCAAGCTATAAGAGTGCTCCATGGAGCGGAAGCCCTTACAACAAAGACGTATTCAATGAAGTACTATCAAAGCCGTACGGCGCACCTTCAGAAGCGAAAACCAAAGAGGGAAGTTATGGTACATCATCGGAGATCGGCGTTTTGATGCTGACAGATTATTTAATGCCGTTTGAGATCATCTCGGTCGTCATTCTTGTCGCACTTATCGGTGCGGCAATGATAGCCCGCAAGGAGCCGACACCCGAGGAAGAACAACTGGCTGAAGCAAGAGGATAAGGAAGATATTCATGACAGTAGGACTCGGACATTTTCTTTTCTTGAGCGCTGCGCTCTTTTCGCTTGGCGTCTATGCGATGCTCTCGCGTAAGAACGCCGTTGCAGTGCTTATGGGTATTGAGCTGATCCTCAATGCTGCAAATATCAATTTTATTGCGTTTTCGCGTTTTGGCGCTATCAACCTCGGTGGACAGATGGTCTCGATCTTCGTGATCGTTATCGCTGCTGCCGAAGCAGCTGTTGCGCTTGCGATAGTGCTGAACATTTACAAGAACTTCAAGTCGGTTGACCCGACGCAGGTCGATTCACTTCGCGATTAACACGAGTTTATGCACCAGTTATTGCTGCTCTCTCTTATTATTCTGGCGTTGCCGATGGTGTCGTTTCTCATCATCATCTTCAACCAGAAAAAACTAAATCATAAAGCGCATCTTGTCGGTCTGCCGATCATCGGGACCGGGCTTGCGCTTGCGCTCTATATTGCATTCATGAAGCTTAGCTCCATTCCGGAGACATTAAGCTGGAGCACAAAGTGGA
>DATDEW010000240.1:0-6734 GCA_036522935.1 Kapaibacterium sp. (SeqCode) | reverse complement strand
TGAGTTCGTTTTGATAAGTCGAAGCGCATCAGAGACAGATACGTCGCGTTTGATTTCTATCAAAAGATGAATATGATCGGAAGTGCCACCGGCGATGATCAATGTACCGATAGAGTTTCGCACAATGCCGCCAATATATCCATAGAGCTTTTCTTTTATATCATTCGATATACATTGTACTCTATCTTTTGTACTAAAAACAATATGAAAATGATTTGATGAGAAGGATTGTGGCATGCGAATAGTTGGTGGTTTCGCCCCGTTGGGGCTGATGGTGTTCGGTGCTATTTTTACCAGTGGCTTACGCCACTGGCTACAACCTTTCGTCCCGTTGGGACTTACTGTGGAGGTGAGGGGAATCGAACCCCTGTCCGAAAAGCATGTTCTTGTGCTTCTACGAGCGTAGCTTCCTACTTATTTACGTCACTGGGTAAGGGTAAGAAGCATCCTATCAGTGACGTTGCATATCCTGACTACTTCACTTCAGCACGATACGCGTTTACAAAGTGAAGGGAAGAGACAAGCGACACCCCATATACAAACCCCGTCTTTCCGGAGAGTCTGCGGGATGGGCACCCCCAAGCCATGCGGCTCGGTAGCAACTCAACGCGGTACTAGCCCGCGGAATTTAGGCAGCCATTGCGTATGAATAGTCGGCATTTCTACCGAATACATGCGGTTGGTTACGGATGGTGCATGTCCCACCCGGCGCGCAGCACGAAGAGCAACCGCCCCCCGTCGAATCCTGTGCACCCCCAAATTGTCAATGTACTATACGCGTATAACGAATTTTCAGTGATTGGGTTTCCGAGAGGTATTTGGTATCTCTTTTAATCTCTGAAATAAAATACTTGCCGATACTATCGCTATCAGTAGCTCTGATCTGTCTTTCCCACTCTTATGTTCGGTAAGTACGGCTTCTATTCGCGCGGAATTTAGATGGTCGTTCGTACTTGATAGGATGATCTCTTCAAGCGCTCCGATGTTTGCATTGATAATATCACTTGGAAAAAATATCGGTTTGCGAAGTTTCGAATTGAACAATCTCTCGGCTGCGTGAGGAAAGTATCGGCGCCACCTGTATCCTTTATACGGCACATGAAACCCGGCATTATCAAGCGGTATCTTTGTAAGCTCCGGAGCAAACGAACTGATAAGATGACGCGGTATGATATTCTTTGCTCTCAATTCACTCGGTATCATAAAAATCAGGTCAGCGATACGTGCCGTAAGGAGAGGATGTGAAAGTATGACATGATCCATTTGAAGATTTGCAGCGACCGAATAGCGATGAGCACACATCTGGTCAAGATAGAATGTATCTATTGCATTTCCATGGTCAGAAGGGAGTTTGCCGAATATTTCTTCTAATGAGAAAAGCGACCTTTGCTTTGCTTCCTGCGCAACATCATGGTTCAAGCAGCCTGATGTTAGCAGCGGTGAGTGAATGTATGCGAGAACGAAGTCTGCGATATTCGGATATTTCTTCGATGTAAATGCCTTTGCCTTCAATATCTGTCTTCGCAGTAAGGGACCGCCATGGCTATCTACACTACATATCACCTCTGAGGGAAGAGTTTTCCAAGAGGCCATCACAGGTGACGAGCGAATATCGAAAGCACCGAAGCTATTGCCGACCGTACTCTCGAAGTTCTCATGAAGCGAGGCAAAGAATGAAGTATCAAATAACAACTTGCGATGTCTATACCCGAAACGATCAGCTATCAGAGATGCTATCAATATGTCATGCGAATCCTCACGGCCATGAGTGTAGAATGTTATATCTTTCTTCCCAAGCTTGATAAGTGCGGCGGCAGTAATGCGAGAATCGAACCCGCCGCTTAAAGATACTTCGGTTGACGGATTATTAGGAATTGAGTCTGCCGAAGAAAGCATTTCTTCTTCGAGAGCTGATAAGATGGCGGGGATATCCTTGTTGCCGGCTGTTGGATATGAAAACCTGTGATATGATCTAATATTGATGCCTTCTTCATCGTATTCGAGAATTGTTGCTCTATCAAGTCTTTGTACTCGGGTGAATAATGTTTTTTCTCCAAGCGGTTGACCAAAACCAAGGTATTCAAGAATAGCATCATTATTTAGTGTAACGGACTCTACCATCGAAGTCAGCTTGCCGAGGTCAGTGGAAAAGCAGAGTGTCCCTTCAGTGTAATGATAATGCAAGGCAAGATTACCAAACCCGTCAGTAGTGAGTTTAAGTGTTTTACGTATATTGTCATAAAGCACTAGACAAAACACACCTCTGCATTTAGCCAGATATTCTGACTCGTTACGAATAATACCTTCAATGAACTCTCTGGCATGTACTTCGGTATGCAGGAGAATACCACTCGGCAAGATAAGCTCACCAAATACGTGTAGGGTATAGCGCTCATTCACTACAAGTATAGAGTTCGCGTAGGATAATTTTTCGGGATAGATCGCGCTTAGAGATAAACACCCGTCAGTGAATGCCCGTACATTCGCTGATGGTGGTATTTGCCCTGCACCCACACCCTTAAAACTAAACTTGCCGAAGATCATTGCCTTGTGTCGTAAACCAAATCTGTGTTGAAATGAGAAAATTCAACTAAGGTAAACTTCAAAAGGGTGTTTGGGATTGCAGGAATGATACTAACAAATCCCCATCTTTGAAAGTAGAGGAAGAGGCAGGTCCCAGACCTGCGGTACTCTCGGATTTCGCCCGAACCCCAATGCTAACCATTACGTTTTAACGCCCGAATTTTATACCTATTTTATTATTATTTCATGAAGAAAATTACCGTTATTGGCGCAGGGAATGTCGGAGCGACAGTTGCCCAGCGCGTCGCTGATAAAGAACTTGCAGAGCAGGTCGTCTTAGTTGATGTTGTTGATGGTATTCCGCAGGGTAAGGGACTCGATATGTTCGAGTCAGCCCCTGTTCATGGCACCGATACCCGCATCGTCGGTTCAAATGGCTATGAAGAGACGGCTAATTCGGATATCGTTGTTATCACAGCAGGTCTTGCACGCAAGCCGGGCATGAGCCGCGATGACTTATTGGCTAAGAACGCAGAGATCGTCGGCGGCTGCGCAGAGAATGCATTCAAGCAGTCACCGAACGCTATCTTCATCATCGTCTCGAATCCACTCGACGTGATGACCTACGTAGCGCTCAAAAAGACAGGTCTTCCGCGTCACCGTGTCATCGGTATGGCAGGCGTTCTTGACAGCGCACGTTTCCGTAGCTTTATCGCTATGGAGCTTGACGTATCAGTTCAGGACGTAACGGCATTCGTACTCGGCGGTCACGGCGACACGATGGTACCGCTTGCACGTTATTCAACGGTTGCAGGTATCCCACTTCCTGAGCTTATCCCTGCAGAACGTCTTCAGCAGATCATTCAGCGTACCCGCGACGGTGGTATCGAGATCGTAAACTACCTCAAGACAGGCAGCGCATACTATGCACCAGGTTCATCGACGGCGCAGATGGTCGAGTCCATCGCACGTAACAAGAAGCGTATCCTTCCTTGCGCAGTAATGCTCGAGGGTGAGTATGGCTTTAAGGACATCGTTGTTGGCGTACCTGTGAAGCTCGGTTCGAACGGCGTTGAGCAGATCATCGAGATCAAGCTTACCGACGAAGAAGCTGCAATGCTCCAGAAGAGCGCAGATGACGTAAAGGTCAACATGGCAAAAGTCGTGTTTTAAGTGTTTTTTTGATAGGGGCACAAAACTGTGCCCCTATTTATGAAAACGAATTCATCTTCCCGCCTCGTAACTATTGCCTTTAATCTCTGTTTAAACAAGTGTATTAACCAATTTGAATAATATGACCAAGTTTTTATTAAGCGCATTCTTTGCATTTGTTCTGGCCGCAGGGCTAACGTCGTGTGATAGCACAACTGACCCGACAACGAGCGAGCCAACAGTTCTTAAGTTCTCTGCGAAGAAGAACGGTATTTTCAAATATGATTCATACATAGTCGATACATCTGATGCTGCCGGAAATAATCCTGATCGTTTGATCCCTGAATCAAAGGTAGTCGTTACCGAGTCGGTTACC
This sequence comes from Kapaibacterium sp. (SeqCode), assembly GCA_036522935.1. Classification (GTDB taxonomy): domain Bacteria; phylum Bacteroidota; class Ignavibacteria; order Palsa-1295; family Palsa-1295; genus DATDEW01. Next base: position 2,683 of record DATDEW010000240.1, on the reverse strand, counting down.
GATACAGGGGTTACCTATGATGGACGTAGTAATTGCACTATCGTCAGTTCAGGCGGTGATTCTATCATTTATAGTCAGGATGCCAATGGCGATCTGTATCGCTATAACTTTGGTTTTGATTATCTCAATTCATTTCCACTGCTCGTACTCTATGTAGGTCATGAAATAAATGTAAAGTGGGTTCTTGTTGCAAAACTCACTGACCAAGTAGGGCAGACATGGGTAGCTGCAAAGGATTCCGTCTTCTTAGCTTCAAATGGTACATATGTATATTTACAAAGTAACGCAACACAGAAAGCAGATACAACTATCGAAGTGATGGGTGCAGGAGTTAGGTGTAAGCACGTTCAGCATGTCGTGACAGCCACTGCAACACTTAGCACTTCTCCTCTTGTACAAGCCAATGGCAAGGATGTGGTTGATACATACATCTCTGCCGAACTTGGTTCAACAGTATGGGATTACTTCCGCAGTGCAACGGTCTCTGGCGCAATTAATGCCAAAGCACAGGGCTTATGGAAGATCATGACAAGCCATCCGTAACGAGTTTGGTGAGTTTAATGGGTTTTATGAGTTAACTCACGAACCCCATTAAACTCATAAAACACTCTAAACTCAAAAAATGTGGTAATTTTGCATGAGAAGATTCATGCACCTATTTGGAATTACCGATATTCAAATATAACGAGACCTTCCTTTCCCGCGCCGAACTCGAACGGCTGCTGCGGGAGAAGAACTTCAATGCCATTGATATCAATATGGCTATTGATGCCTATGAGATGGCAGACACGGTCCATGAATTCCAGAAACGTCCTGACGGCACGCCGTACTTCTGGCACCCGAGCCGTGTTGCACGGATCGTTATTGAAGAGCTGAACATCTCCGATGTTTCAATGATATGCGCCGCATTCCTCCACGATGTACTCGAAGATTCACATGTCCTCAACGCTGAAATACTTGAGTATAACTTTGGTGCATATACCAGTTATCTTGTAGCAATGTTAACAAAGGACATTAAAGCCGAAGGTGAGATGCGTGATATAGTCGAAAAGGATTATGTAGAACGATTACGGGGAGCAAGCGATGATGCAAAACTATTGAAGCTCTGTGACCGGCTTGATACGTTTCGCTGCCTGGATTTCAATGTCAAGAAGAACCCGATCAAATATGTGATGGAGACGACCAAACATTACTTCCCATTGGTAGAAGGCAGCAACAACCCTAAGATGCACTACGTCCTCAAAGAACTGCAAAAGGCAAGTAATAAATATTTGGGGTAGGTCACTTCGGCACGTATGCCGCAACAAATGAATCCCGATAATGCCCTAAGATCTCAAGTGCGGCGGCTTTTGAATGGTTGATGTTCTCGAAGATGCCGTAGATGAGCGAACCACTACCTGACATGAGCGAGAATCTTGCGCCACTATCATACATCATGTCTTTGACCTCTTGCAGATCAGGATATGCTTCGAATGCATATTGCTCAAAATCATTAAAGAGATAGTCTTTCCATTCTTTCAGAGGTCTCTTCACTACACTTTCAATGTCAGTCGGCTTTCTATCCGGTTGGATGAATATGTTCGAATATGCTTCTTCAGTCGGAATAGAAACTTCCTTTAGCTTTGCTAATACAACAATATTATTTATCTCAAAATCAATTTCACGGAGTTCATCACCGATGCCATTTCCTATTGCTGCTTTGATGCCTGAAGTCAGGAATGAAACATCAGCACCAAGCCACTTCGCATACGACATCTTCTCTTCTTGTGAAAGAGGTCGGACATGATCGGAATAAATATCAAGTGCGGTCGATGCATTTCCCGAGCCGCCGCCGATACCTGCCCCCATCGGTAGTTTCTTTTCGAGATAGATATGAAGATTCGGCATCTCCCGCTCATCCATTTGAGCGGCAAGATGTAAGGTCTTGACGATAAGGTTCTTATCGTTTGTTGGGAGGGAAGTGTCGCTTGTCGTCAGACTGAATGACGGGGCTTCAGATACCTCCAGGGTATCATTAGGCGAGTCTAGGTGATAAAAGAGGGTGTTGATGTTATGGTAGCCGTCCTCGCGTCGGCTAAGGACTTCCAATCCGAGATTGATCTTATATGGGGATAAATAGGTTTTCACTGTTGCATTAAAGCAGTTAGAGCGTCTCGTCGTTCCCCGAGAGCACATGATTTATATTCAAATATGGCGTTTTGGTGAACTTCCGAGCCCGAATTGGCGTTTTGAGCGTCCCAATTAGAAGAGAAAACCTCGAAATTAGCTGAAAAGGATAGAGAAATGGATAATGTACTTCGTGCTTTAGTATCAAACCAATTCAAGACCGATAACCCGAACTTCCGTTCAGGCGATACGCTCAACGTATCTGTTCGTGTTGTTGAAGGCGAAAAAGAGCGTATTCAGCATTTTGAAGGTATCGTCATCGCCCGCAAAGGTGCAGGTATCAACGAGACGTTCACCATCCGCAAGATGAGCAATGGCGTCGGTGTTGAGCGTATCTTCCCGATACATTCACCCCGCATCGCAAAGATCGACCTCGTAAAAGAGGGTAGGGTTCGCCGCTCAAAGCTCGGCTACCTCCGCGGTCTCGGTTCAAAGGACGTACGTCGCAAGACCACCTAAATCATGTTAGGTTGATTTTCTTAGCCCCGTACATTCATCGTGTATCGGGGCTTTTCAT
>DATDEW010000239.1:0-4507 GCA_036522935.1 Kapaibacterium sp. (SeqCode) | reverse complement strand
TGACAGCCTTATCGACGATCTCACTTTCAGGCACCGGTCCTGTAGCAAGAAAATTAGATAATCTTCTATAAAAAAATTCGACTTGGAAGTTAAATCCACGATATTTGAAACCAGCATCACCCGAAATAATAAAAAAATCTGATTTTTGAACTGTCACTCCGGGTGCTAATGATCCGGTCTCGTAGAGGAGCACACCATCAGTAAGCCGCACCTGTGTATTAATTGGAGAAGACTCTGTCGCCGGATTATGTCTGTCATCGCGCGCATATGTCGATGACACTCCAAAACGCGTTGCTACTTCTTGGTGATCTTCAAGATCACCCCATCCGCCTCGCGGCCCGTATTCTCCTGTAGTCGGCATCCACCAGAGACTTGCGCCATAGGTCAGATCACGTGTGAGTTGGTTCGATTTAACTCCCAACTGGCTTAGATTATTACATACAGCAGCTTTGTAATAAAAGCGGGGTAGTACTTCACCTGTTCCGTAAAGTGTTGCAGAAAAACCCGGGCGTAGAACTTCTTCACCCATTGACCTATCACTCGAAAGCCAGAACGGCCATGTTCCTTGCAATGACCTGATACCGAGGTTCGGTCCGATACCGCCACCGAGAGTGAATGCCTTATTGAACTGGTACATAAGCTGGCCAAAGATAAGGGTCTGCTGTGTCGATCCTAACGACCAGACGGATACATTATATCTAAACCGCTTATCGTAAAAGAAACCTGTAAGCCAAATAAATGAGCGCTGCCATTCAAAGTCATTACGTGCGCTGACGGTACGTACGTTACCGAGGTGATCATTGAATGATTGTTCACCAGGCATCTGATTGATATATCTGAAAAGGCCATAGAAACTGATATTCAAACTCACGATATCAGTTTTAAAAATGTCAAACCCTTTTGCCGGTGTAAATTCGCCTGCAGTAAGATTTTCATACCCCTTTTGTACAGAAGGATACCCCGCTGAGGAATCTTTGGATGCTGTCACGGTTGATGTATCTTCCATAATAGACGGCATGGGGGCTTCGTCCTGAGCAAATATATCGAGAGGCGTAAGGTATGACAGGGCGAAAACTATCACACTGAATAAGATCGTCTTTCGAAGAGAAAGTGTGGTATACATACGTATCATTAATATTCGTGAATAAGAAAAAAACATCTGACAATCGGAACGGTTCGGGGAGTAAGAAAGAAGAGCCGATGTAACATTAATGCATCGGCTCTTGATATCAATTCATTATAGCGATCAGTTACTTCGGCTGGACAAGATACGGATTCGCTTTTAGTTCGTCGATGATATCCATGACAACCTTTTGTCCTTTGACGGAATTACCGGCTTCGTCAAGCGGTGGTGCGAATGTCCCGATAGCAAATTTGCCCGGGCACACAGCAATGATACCTCCGCCAACACCACTCTTGCCTGGAAGGCCTGTATGGTAAAGCCAAATACCTGAATGGTCATAAAGACCTGCCGTTGCCATCACAGCAAGAACAGATTTTACCGTCTCAGGTGAAAGGACTTTCTTGTGTGTCACCGGATTTGTGCCGCCATTAGCAAGCGTTGCAGCCATCATTCCAAGGTCCTTTGCATTAACATTTATCGCGCATTGCTTTGTATAAATATCTGTCGATTGAACCGGATCGAAATACATACGCCCATACGCAAAGAGCAAATGTGCTATTGCCTGATTGCGCTGATTCGTCTCTGCTTCGCTCTTATAAACCGGCTCATTGACCCCAAGCTGCGCTCCTGCACAATCGCTATGAACAGCAAGTATGGAGTTCCATTTCTCGGCATATGAATTGCCTTTAACAAGACTTGTCGTTGCGATCGCTCCTGGATTCACGCAAGAGTTCATATCCTTGCCGCGCTTTTTCTCGATGGCATAGATAGAGTTGAAGACATCTCCTGTTGCATCAACACCGACCTTATCTTGTATCGCCTGTGCGCCCTGCTCTTCAATAACACGCGCAAGTGCAAATACTTTGGATATTGACTGTATCGAGAAACGAGGATCGACATCACCCTTGGTGAATACTTGTCCGTCGACTGTTACAAGGCAAATGCCAAAGTAATTGGAGTTCACTTCAGCAAGCGCCGGGATGTAATCAGCATTCTTACCTTCTTTTACGTTCTTGTTCTTTTCGTATGCATTATCAACTGCACTTTGCAACTGGCCTCTCGTATACTGTGCAAGTGAAGCACTGCTCACAACGAAAACAAGCATGACGCTTGTCATCGCTACAGCAACAAATGATTTGAATGTTTTCATGGTAGTATATAATTATATTGAGAAAGTTTGGAGAAGGGTTGATGACCCTGCTCCTGTCATTAGTTGCGATAGAAAGGCATTGAGAAATTGTACTTGAACGAGAACTGCACCTTCAAGATATCAGACTTATAGCCCGCTTCTGTTGGTGTGCCAAGATTTTCTCTATCACCCCACTGTACTTCACCGACGATCATTACGTCTTTTGCTGGATAGTAAATAAGATTACCAAGTGCATATTGCCCTTTCTTGAAAGCGCTTGCAGTTTGACCATTTGAATTCTCTATTTGGAGCATTGAATATCCCACTGTTGAAGCGAACTTCTCACCCCAATTGTGCTCGTAGAATGCTACGACACCGAGCATTGGGAGTGCAATACCTTTCTTTTCAACTGTGTCTAATGCAACATCGACCGGTGCATCGTTCATATAGTTCTGTACACCTGCTCCATATACTACTTGAAGACGGATTACATCCTTATCAATATTGATATTTGAGCTTAGGTTAACACCCCAACCAATTGCGTCACCATTAAGGGTTGAGTTCGGTGTCGAAGAGATATCTTCCCATTTCATGTAACGAAGTATTGCTGCGCCTTCAATATATCCAAAACCGGTATTCGCACGATATTCTCCTGAAAAATCAGGTATTGGAAATCTTGCTTTTACATTTTGCAACTCTATACGATCAGAATAATTACCAAGGTCGGCACTTGCACCCGGTTTTTCCAATGCGAACGTAAGCTGGTTATCACCGACATCAGGCATCCAACGTACCTGAATATTACGGAAGAACGCCATACCGTTCGGTCCCCAGTATTCTACAGAATTTGGGAAGACATCAATATCCATGAACGGGCTCCATGTTTGACCTGCGCCGACAGCACCAAGTTGTCCGTATGCATGACGAAGGCGGAATGTAGTCTGCCCTGCATCTACGCCTGTACCAAAGAGCTCAAACTCAAACTGTGTCTTTAATTCACCCATTGATGTCGGAGTCCAGCTCTTGACGCCTAGACGTGATTGACGGACACCTGCGAACATATTTCCATCTGTTCCAAATTCATTTTCATAGGATGGTAGTTTTGTCGGGCGCACAACATCATACCAATCCGGCTGGATCTGGTTCACATTGTACCCTACATCCATCATGGCAAAGCCATATACCTCAAAACTTTTATCCTTTGGAGTGTCCTGTGCATACACGTTCAATGATGCAAAGGTTAATAGTAAAATTAGCAGTTTTGTTTTCATAATGCATAGTGAAGATAAAATGATACAACTACGAACACTTTTGAGCTGGTCAGCGGAAGTAGAGAAACCTTCCACACTCAGAGCAAACATACGAAAAGAAATGATTTAGTTAAAGAAAATAATGATTTATTTTCTTCGAATTTTAGCTCGTTACTATCTAGTTTGGCCAGTCATTTTAGCATAGGACTTGTCCTAAATTCCCGATTTTAGTCTAAAATCGGCAATTCCATTATTATATTATCATCAAAAGTTGTTTTTGAGAAAATTTTGTCGTATATTTGAGGGCTTTAAATAAGACTAAATTGGTGTGTTACGGACAATCAACACGAATGCCGATTTATAGTGTATAAAACAAGATGAATATGAAAAGATACTTTGCCCTGATCGTACTAACAGTTGTAGCTTGCTTCTTAAGGGATGTTCAAGCCCAACATAGTCTTCAACTTGATCCCGGTAACGGAAATTACATCACAATTTCTGCCCCCCCTGGCTTAAGCCCGAGCTATAACTGGGTACTACCACTAAACCCTCCACCGGCAAATTCTTCCTTTAGTGAAGCCGGCGTACTCGAAGGACAAACTCTTCGGTGGAATAATACGCTTGGCTATTATGTGCCGACAAGCGCCCTCCTGATTCAGGCAAACGGGACAATGGCTCTTGATCCGGGAGAAGGAAATAACCTAACTCTAACTAATATACCTCCTGACAATTCTACATTGTTGTTCTTAACCCTTGATGGCTCAAAGAATGTGCGAACAAGGACGCTTGGCTCAATACTTGGTGTTACTGCAAATGAAGGACTTGTTTATGATGAGCCTAATATCAAATTAGGAGCTGGAGACGCTGTCACAAATCCATTCGTTTCTGACCGTTACGTGAATATTAGCACTCAACTGCTTGCTTTTACTTCCGGTGCTCAGCCATCTAATCTTTTGGTACTCGATGGTTCAACTGGTACCCTTGGTATTGGTTTATCCCCTACCA
>DATDEW010000238.1:0-6191 GCA_036522935.1 Kapaibacterium sp. (SeqCode) | reverse complement strand
TCTACCGGTAATGAGATTACGCTTACTTGCTTTTGCCCTACTCGTAGCACCAACTGCTCTACTGGCTCAAAGCCCCGAAATGACGGCTGCTCTTGAGAAAATGAACCGGCTTAAGAACGAACTTCCCGACTCAAATAGTCTTAATATACTCTATAGTGTATTTTGGGAACAAGCAATGCGTGACTATCCTGAATGGGCAACGGATATGGGCAACCCAATGGGCATTACTCAGTGGACAGATAACTCGCCAAATGCCATTGAACGCCGTAAAAAAGATATCCAATTAGTAAGTGAAGCTTTCGGTAAACTTGATAGAGCAAAACTTTTCCCAAACCAGCAGCTCAACTATGACCTGCTTAAGAAAGAACTAACCGTTCGTATCGAAGAGCAGAAATTCCCGGAAGAGTTACTGCCGCTGAACCAACTTGATGGTTTACATCAAGGGATGCCGTATACCATCAGCATCATGCCCGCAAAGAGTGTGCGTGACTATGAGAACATCCTCACACGGCTTGAGCGCATCCCTAAACGCATCGACGAAGAAATAGCGTTAATGAAAGAGGGATTAAAGCGTGGCATCACATACCCCAAAGTCACTCTCACTGAAGTACCGCAGCAAATACTGAATGTCATTCCATCAAATGCAGATGGATCGGCATTACTTGAGCCATTTGGCAGCTTCCCTAATTCAATTGAAAAAACAGATCAGGTAACGCTCAAATCAAAAGCGATAGAGGTGTATACGAAGAGCGTTCGCCCGGCATTTCAGAAACTACATGATTTTGTAAAGAACACATACATTCCCGGATGTCGCGAGACCATTAACTGGACTGCCCTGCCTGATGGCAAAGCATGGTATGAGTTTGCTGTTCGTAAGTACACGACGCTCCCTCTTACACCGCTTGAAGTTGTGCGTGTTGGCAATGATGAAGTCTCGCGTATCCGCAAGCAAATGGATAGCATAAAGTTGTCGCTTGGTTTTAAGGGAGACCTTGGGGATTTCCTGACCTACATGCGTACAGACCCAAAGTTCTTCTATAAAGATTCTGCATCACTGCTTCAAGGATATCAGGTTATTTCAAAGCGCGCTGACGCAGAGCTTCCAAAGTTATTTGGCAAGTTACCACGACTTCCGTATGGTGTTGTACCTGTACCTGCCTATTCACAAAAATCGCAAACGACAGCTTACTATAATCGCGGATCGTTCGTAGCCGCACGACCGGGACTTTTCTTCGCGAATACGTATGACCTGCCTTCACGACCGAAATGGGAAATGGAACCGCTTACACTTCATGAAGCAGTGCCGGGGCATCATTTGCAGATAGCACTTGCTCAAGAGATGGAAGGTATACCGGATCTACGCAAAGAGATGGACTTCACTGCATATATCGAAGGATGGGGACTTTACGCTGAAAAGCTTGGCGAGGAGATGGGCTTCTATCAAACACCGTACGACAAAATGGGACAGTTAACCTACGAAATGTGGCGCGCTATTCGTCTGGTTGTTGATGTAAGTATGCACACGCTCGGCTGGAGCCGTGAGAATGCAATTCAGTACTTCGAGGAGAATGCCGGCAAAGCAAGCCATGACATCGAAGTTGAAGTTGATAGATATATCGTTTGGCCCGGGCAGGCACTTGCCTATAAGATCGGAGAATTAAAGATAAAAGAACTTCGTGCATTTGCCGAAGAACAACTTAAGGACAGGTTCAACATCAGAGCTTTCCACGACGAACTCCTTAGCCAAGGTGCTCTTCCTATGGACATACTTCATCAGCGAATGATAGATTGGGTAGTGAGGCAGAGATAAACTATATATCTAACTCTGCAATTATTGCTTTGATCTTCTTTGCCTGTGCGGGTGTAATGTTCTCTTGTTCACCTTTTACATAAATATCAAGGAAGAACACTCGCGTTTTTATTGAAAGATAGTAAATGATACGATAGCTTTTACTTTTTCCGAAGCCCTGCATTTTCATTCGTGTTTTTCGTGCTCCGAGCAAACCCGGTATAACAGCACCGAGCTCAGGGTCAAAGGATTCAAGAAATTCTATAAGGTCTTCATCAATACGGCGGTTCTTTTTCGCAAGATGCTTGATATCTTGTTGGAATGATTCGGTAAAAACAAATTCATATTGACCCGAAGTCATCGTAGGAAGGTCTATTTAAATAGCTTTTTTATATCTTCCTTTAGTCGGTCTTTTTTTACGACGATAACATTCCCTTCTTTTATCGCCTCAAGGGAGGTAAGAATCGCTTTCCCTGTATTGTGTTTAGCTGGCCGTGCCGAAGCGCGTTTAGTTACGCGTTCGGTAGTCTTTTTTTTCTTAGCACGACCGGATAATACTGTCTTTTCCATGTCATATATAACGCCAACAAATAGTGTATGGTTTTACAAAGAAGGTATTGCCAAATCACTCAGGCATCTTTATCTTCACCGTCAGCGGATCCGGATTCTCTGTTGCGCTCTGATATTCTATCTCGAGCTTAGTGTTCGCATTTGTTGCGGTAATGTAGTTCGGGAGTGAAAACTCCTTTGATGATATGCTGCCGCTATAGTTGATAGAAATATCCGGTGTGAATTTACTCGTTATTTGGTAATTCACAATACGATTCCACCGCTGATACAACGTTATCTTCATCGGACCACTGAGCTTCCCTCTCGCTGATATCACTTCGGTAAAGCTAAGACCTGGCCTTGTGATATACAACTGATGTTCGTTTTCGGAAAGCGAATACAACTTTACCGAGTCGCCATCAGCAAATGTGAAATCATACGGTGCAAGTCCGTACATCACATTTGAGAGTGCGCCTATCGTCAGACCTTTCATTCCTGTAAGTTTCTCAAGTGCTTTCGGGTCAGGTGTGCCGCGATATTTATCGCCTTGAAGGACATTGTAAAAACAATACTCGCCCGGGCAGCCCAAGAACTTCGCAGCCGTTATACCGAACGGGCCACTAATGACCATCGAGAGTGAGTCAATACGTGTACCGTTCTTATGGCGTTTTGATTTCAGGTCGAATGCACCACTTTGTGATGAGCCGTTCTCGGTAAGTGTAATAACTCCGTTGCCAATAAGCGACTCAGCTCTCTCTGCCTGTGCCTTGAGCGTATTGATAACAACAAGCGACTGGTCGGCGCCTACAGAAACCGATGCCGTCTTTGATGCGGCGTTATCGGACTTCATCGCCTGTGTTGTACAACCGGATAGTGCACATAATAGGAGAACTGCGTAGAAATATCTCATAGATACTCCTACGTACTCAGAGTGAGGTGTTACGTTCTTAGACACTATGCTGAAATGAATTCTTCGTCATGTTACTTGCCCTTGAGGACTGTTGCCGCCGTTGTTTTCCCGAGCGACTTCGCAAGATCATAGGCAGTCTTGCCTTCTTTGTTCTTGAGCTTTGTATTTGCTTTGTTCTTTACAAGTAATGTACAGGTAGAGCCAAAATCGTTTTCTGCGGCGAACATCAATGCAGTGTACCCTGCTTCATCTTGCACGTCAAGCTTCGCACCTTTGGCAATAAGGACATCGACCATTGCATCCTTGCCTTCCCATGCCGTATGGATGAGCGCATTTCTCCCCTTTTTATCGAGCTTATTAATATCTGCACCCTTGACAAGCAGTTCAGCACAAGCATTCACTGCGCCCTCCATACTTCCGTGCATGAGCGCTGTGAGTCCTTTATTATCCTGCATGTTAATATTAGCCCGATTTGTAAGCAGGACCGTTACCACATCTGCATGATCGTACCATGCGGCATACATAAGCGGCGTTCTGCCTAATGTATCTGTTTGCTCGACGATCGCACCGTTCTCAAGAAGCGCCTTTACTGTTTCGGAACGTCCGTACTCTGCAGCAAGTGAGAGAGCTGTCTTACCTGCACTATTCTTATCCCCTACTTCCGCACCCTTACCAATAAGATAATTTACTACATCGGTATGTCCGTATTGTGCGGCTAGAAGAAGGGGTGTTCTACCAAGATCATCGCGTTGGAGCGGAGACTCGTTATTATGCTCGATAAATTCTTTTACATGATCAAGATGTCCGTACTCTGCCGCGGCGAACAGTGTTGCAGTCTCTGTGTTCGAGACCGCGGCATCACCACCGGCCGATTCTTCTTCAAATGTATAAAGAACTTCCTTGCTCGGGCAATAAAGTTTTCCTTTTGCAAAGGCGGGTGAACCCTCAGGTGAGAAGCCGATATCAACGTTGTCAAGAATTTTGCCTGTCTCAAGATCAAGCGCATAGAGATTCCAATCTGTACACGGGACGTATGCCACATCACCAACGATAAGCGGCGTGCCTGATATTGGCCTTGCGAATCGCTTTGTCCATCTTGCGCTTTTGCCTTGACGTGAGTCAAGCGCGACAAGCTCCGTTACGTTCGGCACAAGAAGAATGTTCGGTCCAAGTGCCATGTCATGAGAAACCTCTACAAGTTCACCTTTAAATGACCAGACTCTGCTGCCTGTCGTTTTATCAAGTGCAACGACTGTCCCTGCCTTCTCACGTGTGTAGATAAGGTCGCCGCCGATGATAGGAGCGGCGCTTGAGCCGTCGTACTCCCAAAGAACGTCACCATTCTTTTCCTTGAGCACATAAAGACGCTGCTTTGTACCAACGTAGATCAACTCATTTTCATATGCGGGAGAGAATGGTTGCATGATGGCATTGAACTTCCATTTGAACGAACCGTCCTCGAGCATGATACCATAGACGCTGCCGTCTTTACATCCTGCAAAGACCATCTTCTTACTTACAACAGGCGTGGTGTTCACTGCCGCCTTTGTCTCGTACTCCCATATCGCAGCGTTATCACCTAACCTATTTGCACAGACGAGTTTCTTCTGTCCAAAGCCCATGATCATATACTTATCGGTCATACACGGCGAGCCATCAATGCTGCCGTATTTCTCCACGCCCCATACTCCTTTGAAATTGAAGCCGTCGACGCCTACAACGATATCCGCTGATGTACTAAGATATGGGATCCCTTCATAAATAGTCGGAGGTGTGTTCGAGAACTCCCTTTCCTTTATCTTGAACTTCATGATAACATCAGAGAAGTTCTTTACCGGTTTATCATCGATGTAGCGTGTCCGCTTTTGGATCGCGGCAAGCCCTTCGGGAGTTGAGGCGTCCTGCGAATAAGAAGTTTGGATAAGAAGTACAGAGAACAGGAGAAATGCGCTGATGCTGGTTTTCATATAAGATAAATTGGTTGTCCCACCGAGCGCAAAAATACCATTATTTTCCGAGCAGGCGGCGACGAAGCATTTTATCTAACCAGAACAAGATATATCCGCATGTTACGAGTGTCACGATAAGCGAGCTTACTCCGGATGTAAGGAAGCCGACAAGTGCATCCGAATACTGCCCTACTGAAACGAGCGGACTGCTTGAGGCGCCGTCACCGGGTGCAAGGAAGAACGCAAGAACTATGAGTGCGGCAACTGCAATGGTGGAAGGAATCAGGTAGCGTAAAAGCTTATGTTTTGGCTTTGCCGCAAGAGCGGTCTGCTGTGAAACTTCGACAAGTACATTATGCCCGAAGTGATTGCTCGTCTCGGCAAGTGGTTCGCTTTCGAGAGCGGACATCAGCATGCGCGCCGACTCTACTTCCGAGCGGAGTGTTTCACTTACGGCAAGTTCGCGCTCGAACGCTTCGCGTTCTCTCTGCTCAAGTGTACCGTCTATATATGACCATATCTTCTTGTTCATACCTGCTCCTTACTATAAGCGTAGTACTTCTCTAATCGTTCTTTGAGTATTGCCCGAGCGCGGAAGAGATTCGTCTTCACTGTCCCCAGCGGCATACCCGTTACTTCTGCTATCTCCTGATAGCTTAACTCCTGCTGAACAAAGAGTGTCAGCACCGTTCGGTAGTGCGGCGAAAGTGCATCTAACTCCCGCGCAACGATTTCCTGCATCTCGCTCTCTTCATACATACGTTCAGGTGTCTCATGGGAGATGATGGCTCTATCGGTATGTACGCTATCGTCATCTATCGAGACAACATACTTCTCCCCTTTTTTTCGTAACCGCGAGAGACATACATTATAGACAATGCGGTAGAACCATGTCGCGAACTTTGCTCTGTTGTCAAATGACTTGATCGAGCGAATCGCCCTGACAAATCCGTCCTGCAATGCTTCCTCCGCATCCTGCTCGCTTCGGAGCATT
>DATDEW010000237.1:0-6292 GCA_036522935.1 Kapaibacterium sp. (SeqCode) | reverse complement strand
CTCCTGATACTTCTGCTGTTCACGTGTGTTCTGCATATGGGATCCCCGTACTTATGATAGCAAGAACATTCCCTCCTACATTGCATTACTGGACACCGATAGGCGTCGAATATCGTATGATCTCCAAAGATAATTTGTCGGATATTGATGTGAAGGAAGTCGTCTCTCTCTATCAACAGCTTCATCGTTCTGTTGAAAAAACTCATTCCCAAATGGAGGCAATACTATGATAATGAATATCTACAGGCGACTGATGCCTTTTACTAAAAAGGCGAGAAGTAAATTTTATATAGCGATTGTCTTCACAACTATTTCGGCGGCACTTGAGTCACTAAGTATCGTTTCATTGCTTCCGGCATTGGAAGTACTTTTGGGCATTACAAAAGAAGCATCACTCCCTACCAACGGCATGCCGATGCCTAACGTCTCGATTATTGACAAACAATCTATCCTTGATAGCTTTGTCTCGTATTTCACTTCCGGCTCTAAGACAGAAGGGCTCTTAAAAATATCATTGTTCCTTATTACGCTGTACACACTAAAAAATTTATTTGGCTATATAGGCGGTTATTTTATGTCTCTCTTTGAGGGACGTACAAATAAATTATTACGCGATACTGTCTTTGAAAAATTAACATCACTCTCGCTTGACTATTTTTATGACAGACGAAGCGGCCAACTACTTCTTCGCGTTACAGATGATGTTGGTGTCGTCAATGGTGCTATTACCTCGACCGTAGTTTCTATCATTAGAGAGCCGATCCAGATCATTATACAACTGGTGTTTATGCTTTATATTAGCCCGTTGCTGTCTCTTTTTGCAATTGGCATTGCGGGTGTAAGTTTTCTCATTATTAACTTCATGGGAAAAACACTTAAGAGTTACGCTCATAAGATACAAGAAAATATCGGTGGTTTCATGGGCGTTGCACAGGAAACGATATCGGGAATAAAGGTTATCAAATCATTTGGAATGGAAAGTTATGAAAGCGACCGTTTCAAACACGAAACACATAAACACTTTAAGTTTTCCCGGCGGCTTTCACGCATTCGTTTAACCATCAGCCCGCTTACCGAAACTGTAGCGATCATCGGTTTTATATGTATTCTTTGGTTTGGTGGCAATCAGGTCTTTGCCGGAACAATGGAAGGTCAGGAGCTTCTTGTATTCTTAATTTCTCTGGTCTTTCTCATGCAGCCAGTGCGGACACTTAGCCAAATAATTGCACGACTTCATGAAGGTACTGCTGCTGCAGAAAATGTATTCACCGTTCTTGATGCAAAACCAAGCGTTCCTTCGGGCACAGTTACTGCTCCTGCTGTAATAACATCCCCAATAGTATTTGAGGATGTCACATTTGCATATAAGAATCAGACCGATCAAGCCATTAAGAATCTATCCCTTGCTCTTAAACCCAATCAGGTCATTGCACTTGTTGGTCCAAGTGGTGCCGGCAAAACGACATTCGTTGACCTACTTGTTCGCTTTTACGACCCTACTTCAGGCATTATCAAACTTGAAGGAAAAGATATGCGTGAGTACGATCTGGATTCGCTTCGTAAACTCTTTGGAATCGTTACGCAGGATACAGTCCTTTTTCATGACACCATCTATAATAATATAGCATACGGAAATAAAGCTGCTACAAGTGAGATGATCTATGAAGCTGCAAAGGCAGCGAATGCACATGAATTTATCTCCGTTATGCCGAATGGTTACAATACTGTAGCCGGTGACCGTGGTGTTCGTCTTTCAGGCGGGCAGAGACAGCGCATTGCTATTGCACGTGCCTTGTTAAAAAATCCTCCAATACTCATCTTCGATGAAGCAACAAGCGCGCTTGATACAGAAAATGAAATGCTTGTACAAGAAGCAATTGAACGCCTATTGCAAGACCGTACTGCTATTGTCATAGCACATCGACTCTCCACGGTTATGAACGCCGATATAATACTTGCATTTGAAAATGGCAAGGTTGTAGAATCCGGTACGCATGAAGAGCTGCTTAAAAATGATAATGGTGTCTATAATAGACTCTATCGGCTTCAACATATCACTTCAGAACTTGATCCGACACAGAGATGAGTTCGAGCAACTTGCCATCGAGTAAACAAAGTTATATGTACCGGCCAATGGAGGTACAGCATGGTCGTGCACCATTCGTAAAACGATTAGTTAGAAATATTGAAAAGATTAATAAACTAATTACTCTCCGATTACTTGGGTTATTTCTGCGGGTACATAAGCTTTCCCACCCTTTACCATTAGACAAGGTGAATAGTGTTCTATTCATTCGTTATGATGCATTAGGAGATATGATCGTCACCACGCCACTTTGGAGAATTCTAAAAAAGTTAAAGCCATCAATTTATATAGGAGTAGCCGGAAGCAGTAAGAATATCGGAATTTTATCGGCAGATAATGACGTGGATAAAATATATGATTACTCTGCTTCATCCTTTAGAGATATTATTGCCAAAGCAAAGCTAGCGCGCGAGGTTGATTGGGATCTTGTTGTCCTATGCAAATTCAATCAAAAGACTCGTGGTGGCATTATCAGCCGCCTGTCTACGCAAAATGGGTATAATGTAACCATCGGAACACCAAATGTTGATGGGCATCAGGCATTATTTTCCCGTCTTGTACCGCCCCCGCTCTCGGATAAGCCGCTTCAGATGACTCTTCAACTTCAATATCTTCTTCGCTCATGCATAACACTTCCTGATATGCCTATCGAGCATCCAAGTATAAAAGTAGATGGCAAGACAGAGGAAAGAATCAGAAGCATAGTCACTAATATACTAACTACGGATTTGTCAACTAAATATATAGTTATTAACGTAGATTCGCCTGAAGTAAGGAAATGGGGCTTAGCAAATAACATTCTGCTTGCCAGTCACATTGAGAAGTCATACACAGACATTAGTGTGGTTATGATCTCGATGCCCGAAAACCAAGAGAAAGTACGGCGATCAATACAAGATGCGCATCTTTCACGTACACATTATCTGCCGACAAATGACATACTTGAACTTGTATCGATCGTCCGGCATTCATATATTGTAGTTACTCCTGATACCGGCATAGCCCATGTTGCAAGTGCAGAAAAGAAGGCGATACTCGGTTTTTATCCTGAAGCGGGAGAGTGGCTGCCATTTGAAACGAACTATATTGTTATTCTTCCCGAAAACGAAAAAAAGATCCGTGATATACCTCTTAGTTCTGCCTCTGATAATCTTGACATACTTATAAAAAAGTTAGACGGCGCGGTCAGCGCAAATATAAGAGATATTGTCTTGTTATAGTTTTCCTATAACCACTCGACAACAGTGTTGAGTCTACGTTATTTAATAACTGTATTATCGAAGTATCAGGTGTAAAATATTTATTCCATCCTTTATAAACTCCTACAGCATCATATAATGATGCAAAATCCCGTATGTTATCAACAGAACATGTATTGAAAGTAATACTTTTTACTGTTTTTCTCCTATCCCACTGAAGATTCAAACCGCCGGAGTAGTATGCGAATTGAGGCAGCAGCTCTTCATGAGGGACATAAGAGTGGATGAGTAGAATATTTGACGCACTCGATGTCTTCAATATATTAGCAACGATCTCAGCACCATCAGAAAAAATATTTTCCTGTTTTGTTGTCCATCTATACATATTACCTAAGACAATAAGAGTTGCGAGAGCAATGATGACACGTGATGTACCAACATACTTTTTAACTGTGTAGAGTAAAGACAGAGCAAAACCGACACCTACTATCATTAATCCGTTAAGATCATACACAAATGGGAATGTCCTACTTCCCTTGACAAACATCCTTAATTGCTCGCTTCCACTCCAGAGTACAGCAATTATTGTCAATAAAATAATACCTATTACACCTGACTTTAATTTATTTTGCAACACTGCATTAACACAAAATATAGTACATAATGTAGTAGGAATAGAAAGAAACAGTATGAAATGTGGCATGTTTGTTCTAACGAACGAAACAAGCGCTATCATCCCAACAAGGAATATAATTGAGGCCATGAATAGTTGATCGTTTTTTCCAAGCTTCTTACCGTCTCGCAGGTGATGTATCAACAAAAACACTCCAATCTGGAGTAAGACAATTAAAGGATAATTGACCACGACTTGGTTAAGATAATACCACCAACTACCTACCATTCCCCGATATGTACCTGATGCTAATGATGAGAACAGACCTGTCCAATCCCCAAAGAAAGCAGGATGTCGAAGCGCCATAAACACATACCAAGGTGAGGCTATACAAATAGCGATCAATACTATCTTCACCACTTTCTTAAACCCTTGTTCACCCCTAAATATATAAGCAAGACTGCATAGAAAAGGAAGAATATATAACGGTTGAAATGTCTTCGTTAGCAAAGCAATGCCAAAGAATATTCCAGCAAGTAAAACGCTTTTGTTGTTACCTCTTAATGTTTGTACGGTATAATATAATGTTACTACGAGCGCTGCATGCATTGGGATATCAAGCTGAGCATGGTGTCCGTACCATAACCATATCTGTGCATTACCAAAAATGACCGTTGATATGAGCGCTGTTCTCTCATTTGTTAAATACTTCGCCAGTTTATAAAGATATAGTAATGAAATGACCGATGTAAATGCAATAAATAGTCTTGGGGCGAATGTAGTATCACCGAAGATAAACTTCCCAATGGTAATGCCCCAAATTCCAAGCGGTGGATGCGTCGATGAATAAAGTCCGCCGACAGCATATTGTGTCTGGTCAAGCCATACACTAAATTGAAGGCAGGCATTAGCTCTTACACAGTAAAGGGCTTCATCCCATGGCTGTATCTCGCCCATCCCGAGTCTGTAGAACTGCAGGCATATTGTGATTGCAAGCAGAAGATACTCAACGGGATACTCTTTTATTCTATTGTAGAACAAGTGGAGAAGGTGTAAAGGAAAGTACAAATATAAGCATCGTGAAATATCCGATGAGCTTTCTTCTGGTATCTATCGGTTCATCAGTGTCAACCATCGGATGCTTGAAGCGAATAAAGAATACTATCATGAGTACCCAAAATATCCATGATGAGCCACCGGGCACAACAAGAGAATGTAGAAAATCCGGCACTTGGAAATTATCCGTTGATGCAAAGGAAATAAACAGTTCGGGCAATGAAATAAGAGCAAGAACTGCTGCTACTCCGATACCAACATATTTATGTGTTTTCTGGCTGAACATAGAGAACGTGAGGTGTCCCCCGTCGAGCTGACCGACAGGAAGTAGATTCAATCCAGTCACAAATAAACCAAACCATCCAACGATAAGCATTGGATAGTGATACATCTCCGACATAGGTGGGATATATGCGCCACCCGGTGCAAATACAGATTCAAATAATGAGTAGAGAAGCGTTTTACCAAAGACGAGTTCAGTACCTGGTTGTGATGCGACATTAGGATAGCCCGGGTGTATTTTCTGCAAGTATTCTATACCCGGCAGCGTCATAAAACCTACTGCAAGTATTACTACACAAACCATGAACCCTGCGATTGGACCTGCAACTCCAACATCAAATACTATTTTCTTCGACGTCATTCGTGAACGGGTCTTAATGACTGCTCCGAACGTCCCAAAGTTTGGCATAATGCCAAGCATTGTCCCGGGAAATGGGATATAGAATGGAAGTGTTGCATCAACCTTATGAATTCGTGCTGCTATAAAATGTCCAAATTCATGAGCAGATAAAAATAGAAGTAAGAGTAAGGCATACTCCATCCCATAGCCAATGTTCTCAAGTTCAAGAGGATTATGCCCGCTCCATGCAACTCCAGCAATAGCTGTAGAGAACAGTGTTATAACGAAGAGTGCAATATGCAGCCAAAGCCGCTGTTTCCCTATCAGGGTTTCAAGTGTTGTCACGAGGTTAAAAACTTATTGTTGATAATCGTAATCCGCATTCAAACCCTGAACGGGACATATCACCTTCAACACCGTACTTTGTCTCACCTCCAAAATACTGTCCATAGACATCGACCGCTGTTTGTGCCGTTGGCTGGAGCCGAAAGACAAGCGAACCTGTGAAGATCGGATACTGCGGTCCACCTGCCGATGAAACAGATGCGAACATCTCACCTCCATGAATAGAAGCGCTCTTATCCTTATCAGCCCAGGAGAGGAATCTATATTCAAGTGTAATCGGAAATTGAATCGCAGGTTCGACTTTTGTGACCTGGTGAAAAACATATTTTATCCCTACTGATCCCCTTATGGGAAGTTCTCCGATAATTGAT
>DATDEW010000236.1:0-2073 GCA_036522935.1 Kapaibacterium sp. (SeqCode) | reverse complement strand
ACTGATATCTCGATTCTGTCAGTTTGACTCTTGATCAAACTGTCCATTTTATTACCGCTCTTATCAAAGAAAGCGTAAGTATAGATGATTATAGCATCGAACTTAAACTTGTCATTTTCCTTATGACGATCGATCGTAAGTTTATGGACCTTTGTGATAGGATCAAATTCTTTTAGTCGGTCTTGAGGAGTAGAGACTTTGCCATCAAATGAAGATGCAGCAATATTACCCTCGGTCATCAGTGTATAAGAATCTTCGAACCCGACTCCTGCACCACCGGCATCTGTACCGAGAGCAGAAGCATTCATATCTGCTGCAGCTTCGGAATCATACTCCTGGATATATTCCGGTTCGGTCGAGTTATCCTTACAGCTTGAAATGAATAAGGATGCTCCTGCTAAAAGCAGAAGAACGAGTGCTTTGGTTATCTTTGTGTTGTTCATTGTCGTCTACGTTATTGGTTGAAATCTTTGTCTAATAGAGACCTAACCAATAGGAAGGTTTAATTGGAAATAGATGAATATTACTTCATTTACAACTTGATCTTCAAGAACTTCCGCTTACCGACCTTTAAGACAACTCCGTCGGCAGTCGGTGTGATCAGTGCCTTTTCGTCACTGACCTTTTCACCATCAAGCGAAACGCCTGCTCCCTGAATAAGCCGTCTTGCATCACTTTTAGACGCCGCAAGTTTATGATCAACAATAATATCCACCACAGAGCGAGGTTCGCTTCCGAGGGATACTTCCGGTATATCATCCGGCACTTCCTTCTTGACGAACATCAGCTCAAAGCGTTCAAGAGCGGCATCTGCTGCTACTTCGTTGTGGAATTGTTTGATGATCTCTTTTGCAAGACGTACTTTGATGTTACGAGGATTTTCTGTTCCGGCTTCAAGCGATGCTTTGATTTCCGAGAGGTCTTTCACTTTTGTTGCAAGCACGAAGTATCTGTAGATGACGTCATCGGGAATTGACATCGTCTTACCGAACATCTCATCAGCGGAGTCTGAAAAGTTTATGGAGTTGCCATATGACTTGCTCATCTTGCGGACGCCGTCTGTTCCTTCGAGCAGTGGCATCGTTAAAATAGATTGCGGCTCCATACCATGATGACGCTGTAACTCGCGACCAACGAGCAGATTAAACTTCTGGTCAGTGCCGCCAAGTTCGATATCTGATTTGATAGCGACAGAATCCATACCTTGTGCAAGAGGGTAGAGAAATTCGTGTAGAGAGATTGGCTGCTCCTCATTAAATCGCTTATGGAAATCTTCACGCTCCAGCATTTGGCTCACAGTATATGAACCAGCCAACTTAATGACATCAGGGAATGTCATCTTCCCGAGCCAGTCATTATTGTAATGAATAGTTAAGCGGTCTTGCGAGAGAACTTTGGAAACTTGTTGAACATACGTTTCGGCATTCTGCTTTGTCTCCTCGACCGTAAGCATGGGGCGAGTCTTTTGTCTGCCGGATGGGTCGCCGATCATAGCTGTGAAGTCGCCGATGATAAGATGTGCTTCATGCCCAAGGTCTTGGAATGTGCGGAGTTTACCGAGGACGACACCATGACCAATATGAAGGTCGGGAGAAGAAGGGTCAGCTCCGAGCTTTGCAACTAAACGTTTTCCTTTTGCAATAGCTTTGGTTATCTTCTTCGCAAGTTCATCTTCGTTGATGAGATCAACCGCGCCGCGGCGTATCTCATCCATCTGTTCGTTAACCGGTGGAAATATGTTTTCTGACATGTAGTTATTCTCTATCCATCTCTCGCTTAATGTCTCTCTCTTTTATCGTCTCGCGTTTATCGTGGCTCTTCTTGCCTTTGGCGATACCGATAAGTACTTTTACTTTATTTCCTTTGAAGTAGAACTTCAAAGGGATAAGCGTCACACCTTTTGTTGCTGTTTTACGCTCAAGTTTATCAAGCTCCTTTGCATGAAGCAGTAATTTGCGGTTGCGAAGCGGTTCATGGTTATTGATGTTCGCTTCTTTGAAGGTTGAGATATGAACATTTTCGATCCACAACTCTTTATTATGAAACCGCGCAAAGCTTCCGGCAAGCTGGAGT
>DATDEW010000235.1:0-5816 GCA_036522935.1 Kapaibacterium sp. (SeqCode) | reverse complement strand
GCCATGTTGATTTATCTACCCAATTGCCATCCTGACCTTTGTATCCTTCGCTTGTAGCGAGTGAAAATGTTGCGACGGCTTTGCCCGTGTTCGTATAACGAAGTTCGGCATCTTTGCCTGCATGACCAAGTAATGTAGCTTTATTTAATCCGCGTCCTGCCATGTTGTATAAATTAACGATAGTGTAATCCACCGTAATAACGGTTTTTCAAGGGGATTTAATTCAGGCGAATTCGGAAGAAATTAGATACCTTATATCTCAACCCGAAGCCCAAAAACAAGGGTCTGGTTCATCTGGCGCCGTGAGGAGACCTCGTTATCGTAGACGACGTGGTTCGTATAGTCCAGACTGAATATAGTATAGGAAATACCCGTCTGGAGCAGACTCCCCACCCTGCACTGTGAGACGTCATGAAAGAAATCCTTACGGGTAAGGACCACTGATTTCCAGCTTGTCTTGAAGACAACATCCTCACTGATATTATCGCTATAGAACAGGTCAAGTATACCGGAATATCCATTATCAAGTGTGAACTGGTCCTGAACGCTGTTGAGCGGATTATCACTATCAATGACGTACTGGCGGTTGCTTTCTAAGACGAAGTCTTTTGTTATCGTCTGTTGGAATGCATATCCCGCGCCGAGAGTGAACTGGAATTCCTTCGAGCCATCGGCACTTTGCCAATTCGTCTTATGTCCTAAAAATATCGTCTCGTAAAGAAAGAGCGGATCGAGGAATTTCGATTCAACCGTATCATCTACAACACCTTTGGCGAACTGTGTCTCGCCTGTTACCTCAAGGAAGAGCCGCAAACCGATCTGGCTTGATATAGAAATAGATGGTACGAGTGTTAGTATCAAATTATCGGCTGTCTTTTCCGGTGCATTCGATTCCGAGACGAACTGCCCGAACTGTGCGAAAAGCGATGCCATGAACTGCGTCGGTTCGCCGTCATAACTATATCTGCCGTTGATCTTTGCAAGCCACTGAAGGTTTATTGTTTCCTCACCGGGGGCATTATCTGTCGAGGAGTAGGTGATACCTATCTGCGGCGTAAGCGAAAGTGTTTCGGGGTATGGATCGTCCCCGACGACCGGAGCCGCTTGGGCTACGGCAAGCGAATCTGCGCGGCGAACGACGGTATCCGGCTTCATGAGCGAATCTATCTGCGCCAAAAGCGGGGTAGTAACCAGAAGCGAAATGACGATGATAAGGTATTTCATATTCCTCTTTAGGAAGTTGACAGGTACAAATATACGCTAAATACTAACGCTGCCACTAAAGGAATATGTCCGTTAAATTGGATTGACCCCGTCTGGGTTTACGTCATTTTGGTCTGTAAGTCTTTTATAATCATTATACTAATTGTGCACCGCACTCAAGCTTAAACTTCAAAGCGAAAAGCTTAAAGGGATGCTGGAAGTTGGGTGCTGTAAATTTACACATTTGAGTTCTGGAGAATGGGGGGTAGGGAATGGGGAATAGGTGCGTCAGGCATCTTCGACGAATCACGATCGACGAACTTCGGCATACAAATATACGAAAATTTCTGGCATACCACGCGAAAAACGGGCAAAAAGTCAGTAACTTACACATTTATAATATGATATATGGAAGGGTAGCTGTTCTATCATGAACCCACTCCGTTCGCAGAAAATCGGCTATACATATTAGAGGATATATTCTATTTACTTCTGGTTATAAAACCGACATGCTCTCGGCTATCAAATATATTATCACCCTCTTGATTCTGCTTAGTCCGCTTTCGCTGGTTGCGCAGACGAGCTATATTGATTCACTAAAACACTCACAAGACTCTTTAACGAGAGCCGAAGGAGGGAAAAAACAGGAATACACAGCTTTCTATTTTGAATTAGGTGGTAATGGCGGAGCAATGTCTTTCAACTATGATCTTCGCTACTGGTCACATTATTCGTTTCGTTTAGGTGCAGGGGCTTACTTTACTTCCGATGGACACACCAGCGATCTCATTATACACCCCGGCATTACTATGATGGCAAGTTACTTGTTCTTTGATACGGAGTTTCATGTTGAAACCGGTATCGGAGCTTTTATAGATATCTCGAAAAATCATTATTGGGCTGCCTTCCCAAACAATAATACCAGAATTAAACCAACGGCAGTCTTAGGGCTACGATACCAACCATACTTCGGCGCAATGATCTTTCGCGCCGGATACACTCCATACTTTGATCTGCATAATTATATCCACTTGTATGGACTTAGTTTTGGGTATTGTATAGAATAGTCCACCAAACCCTCGGAACATACAAGGTCACGAAGAATTACCAAGAAATATTCATTTCGTAACGTAACTTCACGGCACCTTAAGAGTTCTTATAGTATAGAAGTCTTCTCAGGTTTCACTTTTGCACTACTCCCTTTCGTTATCGCTATGAAAACAGAAACACACTTATTGGTCTTGCTTACCAAGTCATACTCTTCGGTCTCGGTAGATATGATACATAGAGCTATACAAGATACTTTGTCAGAGCTGGATATGAAGCTCTTGACAAAAGGTATCGTATTAACCTCTGATGAATACTTTCAATGGGCACATCGCGGTGCACGCTGGAAGTTAAACAACATCGTAAAAAGCTCAAAGCGGTTTCTTCCTCTCGAAGAGGCAATGGATGTTCCCGATGAACAGGATATAGCAAAGCGGCTCGAAACCGAAGAACAAATTGATGGTGCGTTGAAAGTCCTGACCGATAAAGAACGTACTGCGATCGTGTTGCACACATTCTTCGGCTATCCGTATCAGCGTATTGCAAATATATGCGGAGTAACTACTGATGCGATAAAGGGAGTGCTTACTAATGCAAGAAAGAAAATACGAATGTTAGGTAATCCCCCCCCAGCAATAATCATACCAATACAAAAGATAGTAGCGTAAGAAAAAAATAAATATTTTCGCATACCGACCTACCCGTTTTCGGCTTTCAGTTTATATACTTATATAGACTAACTAACAAAGCCATATGATAATACCCTCAGGGAGTGATCCCTTTCTTATCAGTCCACCAATGCCGGGGAAAGGACCAAGCGTACTATCGACCCCAACGGGTCTTGTAATACCACCTTCTTCGTCATCACCGATGACGCCACCTTCTACCAAGTCGGGTGGCTGTGTCGGTTGTGGAAAGAGCATTAGTAAAATTACACCTTCAGAACTTAACTTAATCCAAAACTCTATGAATAGTCCAGTCCAGTCATGGTATGACGTAACGTTACAACAACCTGTTGACCCTCGCATATTGATCGCTAATAGCTATATCGGTGCGACACAAGGTGGTTTTTCCCGCTCGTCCAATTATGCTGCGGCAGGGTGGGCAGCAAGTCCGTTAGCATATAGCGGCACATCTGTTTGCACTACTCTCCACACAGATGATGCACTTGCAGTAGCAGAGGCAGCACAATGGACATTTTCACATCAGGGATTGAATCTTGCAGGCACGACACCGCCATGTTTGCAGAAGGTAGCATTCTTACGTGGCGGTACAAGCTTTGAGATGACATTCAGTATTGATTTCGGTGTTACGAATCATACTAGCGTTCAGCTTTCCTTCCGCGATAACGTAGCAACTCCTGGAAACTTTGCAGGTACGTTCGGTTCGATCCCTGTTATATCATATAGTGGTGTCTTTACAGGAGTGCAAACGTTCAAGGTCACGCTTAAGCAGCTCGGTACATTCATCATGGGCTTACGCACAACAGTGGGTGGAAGTAACTATATGTTCGAGATGGAGTGGAATGTAGTACGATAAACTTTTAAGGAGCAGCTATGCCATTTCCTTTTGATAATGTTCAGACGATAGGAATCCTAAGTAATGCTACTGCGCCTATAGGTGGACCAACATTACCTTTTGTACCGAAGCAGGAAAAACAATGGGGTATAACGGATGGCATTGCCCAACCGTCTTTTGTAATGCGTTTATGGAAACCCGCTTGGCCAGAAATCACTATTTTGGGAGGGGGGCTTGGATCAGGTATTCAAGACTATAGTTATCATACCTATGATTATGTTTCACCATACGGTTCTGGTGGCTATGGTGGCTATAATGGCTCTATAAGATGGGGAGGGCATGGAGGCGGAGGTGGTACGGGTACATATCCACCTGGTGATGATCAAGCTGAACGAAAGTCATTTAAAGGGAAATACTTTAAGGATGTTGTTATAGATGTCACTCATAGCGATCCTAATGACCCATGTAATGAGAAGAATAGGGCGAACTTTCGTCCTAACGAAGAAGCTCAGGGGGATATGGATTTTATCTTCGACACATTAAGAACGGTACTGCAAATATCAAGAACTGATGATTCAGATTCTGCTTTACAAAGAATTTTATATCTTCTAGGACAATTAGTTACAACGATAACAACATTGATAGTATCTGGGAGGCCTCTTCTTGCAGGAGCATTGGCAATAGTATTCATGTTGATTGACTTGATGAAAGCAGGGCTAACTATCTTTCAGGAAAAATCACTTGAGCAGATGGTTGATAATGCAGAGCGGATCTCAAGGTTAGGCTATGCACTGCAATCGGGACAGTTCAAAAAGGGTGTAGATACAAATGGCAATTTTGTGTTTCCTTGTCCTGAGGATCAGAAAGTTGAGGACGAAATTAGGAGGCAAATGGAAATCTTAACTGCCACCAATGATGTTCTGCTAACAGGGTTTCTAGACTTTCCTGATACCGACAACGGAGGAGACCCAGATTATGTAAGACGCTTGAAACCACCTGTAACGGTTTTTCCATGATTTATCTGATAGTTTTTCATATATTCGTTTCTGTTCTTTTTTGTGTCGTTATTTTCATATCTCAAAAAAAAGGCTACTCACAAAGGAAGCAATATCTTTCGCGAAAATATTTGCTATTAGGGATTGCTTTTGCATACGTGTATACCACTGCATTCATGTTTAATGAATTAATAGACTTTTACATTGACCATCACAGGGATTTAAAATATGAAATGCTGATATACGATATAATGATTGGTTTGACAATGCTAGTAATATTTTTTTTGTTCTATAAAAATGAACAAAAAAATAACTACAGAGAATAACTACTGTTGTCTTTTCGTGTTTTTATTTTTATAACTATAGGGGATGAAGTGCGTATATATTAATGTATTACCCTCGCTAGATACACAACCCCACCACTGACAACTCGTACAAGATACTCTCCTTCCGTAAGTGCAAGACCTGTAAGCGTTACTTCGTTTCCTGTTGCTTCTTTGCGGAGGACTTCTCTGCCTAAGACATCTATAATAGATACGATGCTCTTTGCTGCTTCGTCGGCGTTCCATTTTAGATGTAAGCGTGAGGAGAATGGGTTTGGGGTTACGCTCATGGACTCTGCTCGCGGTTTTTCGGGTGTGACCGATACCGTAGCATAGAATTCATCGCGGGCTTTATCAACTGATGCAAGCGCTTCGGCTTCCGTTTCGCCGAGAGCGATGACGTATGTCATCCGAAGCGAATCAAGCGTCTTCATCGGTACGTTCTTGAGTCCGATAACCGTCGAGACATCACCCGGACCAGCCGAGAGGCGCGGGATGATCATCGTGTACCATTTCTCCGAACGGTCGTATCCGCCATAGGTAGATACACTTCCATTGGCACCGTCATTATCTATTGCATAATATTGTCTTACAGCTCCTTCGGGCAGCGCACTGATAAGCCGCACTGCAACGACAGGGTAATTATCTTCAAGTCGTCGAGTAATGGCAGTGATACCGTCACCTGCCAAGTGTGCAGTGTTTATCGTACCCGAGAGTCCGATATCCCAAT
>DATDEW010000234.1:0-9163 GCA_036522935.1 Kapaibacterium sp. (SeqCode) | reverse complement strand
TAACATCCGTAGATGAACTGGACCAAACCATACTCTTAATAAGCAAAGCGAAGGAAGAACTTCGCACACGAGGCGAAGAGTTTGATGAGAACATTCCTATCGGTGCAATGATAGAGGTCCCTGCTGCAGCACTCATGGCAGATGCTTTTGCAAAACAGTGTGATTTTCTTTCTATCGGTTCGAATGACCTGACACAATACACCCTTGCCGTTGATCGAGGCAATGAATTCATTGTGCATCTTTTCGATGAACTCCACCCCGCAGTATTGAGGCTTATCAGTGAAACAGTTGTCGCTGCCCATCGCTACAAAAAACGAGTATCGCTTTGTGGAGAAATGGGAACAAAAAACCTCGCACTTCCTGTCATTCTTGGTCTGGGGATCGATGAAATATCGCTCTCACCGCTTCGGATAGGGATGACGGCAAAGCTGATCGGTAAACTGCAGTATTCAAAGTCGAAGAATCTGGTCAAAAAGATCCTTGAAGAGGCATCGACGGCATCCGAGGCAAAAGAGATGGTCGTCGATTTTATAATAAAGAACGACCTTGAGAAGTTATTTATGCTAAAATAGGGATGATCTCTATCTACGGCACTTAGCCCCTTCTCAAATCGTTTTCCTTCCCGATGTCAACTCTGAAAGCTGTATCTACCAAACGAACATATCCTTTTGTAGCCATTGTCGGGCAAGAGGAGATGAAACGCGCATTGCTTCTTGCCGCTATTGACTCTAATTTGGGAGGCGTGCTCCTATTCGGTGAACGAGGCACCGGCAAGACAACAGCCGTCCGGGGCTTGCGGGATATTCTTCCACCAATAGAAACTACCGATGGAAATGAGTATAATGAGCTCGTTGGTTCGGAAAATACAGTTTCAATCAAACGTCCACTTATAGATCTTCCCCTCGGAGTGACCGAAGACCGTTTGCTTGGCTCAATACATCTTGAACATGCAATAAAAAAAGGCGAGAAAGTTTTTGAACCCGGATTACTTGCAAAAGCAAATCGCGGGCTGCTCTATATTGACGAAGTAAATTTACTTGAGGATTCTATTGTGGATCTACTCCTTGATGTAGCTGCCAGCAAGGAGAACATCGTCGAGCGAGAAGGAATATCCGTTCGCCACCCAGCCGAGTTTGTACTGATCGGGTCATGCAACCCGGAAGAAGGAGAACTTCGCCCGCAGCTTCTCGATAGATTCGGGCTGTCTGTCCAACTCAAGAAAGAAGATAATACCAAAGAGCGTGCAGATGTTGTCCGTCGCCGTTTGCAATTTGAAGATGATGCCGAAGAGTTTGTAGCACTTTTTGAGAGAACAAGCACAGAGCTTCGTGAACAGTTAACAAGCGCTATTAATATTTTAGAATCCGTTATTATCTCTGACCAAACCGTTGAACGAGCGACCCGAATCGCTCAGTATTTAGGACTCGAAGGACATCGTGCCGAGCTAGCGATGGTGCGGGCAGCTCGTTCCCTCGCGGCATTTGAAGGGAGACTCTCAACAACTGCTGATGACGTTGATGCTGTTGCGCCAATGTGTTTGCGTCATCGTATCAAGAGCCATGAGCCAACGCTTACAGAAAAGCAGATACAAGATGCCCTCGAATCTATTTGAACTGCCTGAGGTGGTCGTAAAGTCTTTCTCCGCTAACGGAGCCCGTCCTCACGTTGTCCTGACTCTTAGCGATGATGCGTATCATCATTCCGATCTCGTTGCTAAACAATTATCAGCATCAATTGGAATACACATTGTTCGTATCCCACAATATGTCACTGAGTATACTATTGATGAGTATTTATCGTCAAAAGTAAATGCCGTAGTTCATTTACCGTTCTATGCCGGGCGATCAAAACAACTTCTCTCAAGACTTTTGCGCCTCATTGGGGCCTCAGGTCAAGTGCTTATCATCGGTGCAGAACACAATGATGTAGATGAACTGAAACCGGTTGTAAATAGTATAGATGTTATTATTAGTGATAGCAATGCGACGATTGGTAGTGTTAGCAATGAGTCTCTCCCATATCTACTTGAGAAAGTAGCTTCATCAAATGTAGAGAAGAATGTAGCGCTGCTTCAGCGCTTGGGTGCAACTCCAGTCGATATATTCTCGAATATCATACTGGGGCAGTTGATCATTCGTGGCGTTGATTTAACTGGTCAAGCAGCGAAAACTCAAGATGAAAGTGTCACTACTACTCAAGAGCAGAATCCATCTTCTCCCATTGAAGAAAAGATGTATAACCAGTTGGAGGTAGTGCTTTCACAGTATAAAGAGAAAAGAACGTCGACTCTAAAGAGATCTGACCATGCCGGCTCAAGAGGGATTGGTCTTAAACATCGCTTGGCTACTCATGGGCGACCTAACCGTGCCTTTGTGAGAAACTCGCACATCGGAATGTTCTCACTCTTTAATACTCTTTTAGTTGCTGCACCGCATCAAGTAGTTCGAAGAGTAAACGCTCCGAGCAGCACTTTGGCATATCAGCTAGAGAAGGAAGATATACGTCGCTACCCGTATGAATCAACTCCAGCGCATCTTGATATACTCATACTTGATTCGAGCGGAAGCATGGCCGGCCATGAGCGCATCCGTTATGCAAAAGGACTTGTTCGCTCGATTGTTAGCCATAGCTACAAAAGGCGCTCCTATTGCTCGTTAATTGTAGCTCGGTCTTATGAGGCGAATGTTATAGTCCCCCCGACGAAAAGAACCACACCGATCCTCGAAGCATTGAAACGCATCCCAACCGGTGGCAGAACCCCCCTCTATGATTCACTTGAGAAAGCCATTGATACAGCCAACGCTTTCAAGAAGAAAGAACCATCGGCTACAATAAGCATTTCGATATTAACTGATGGTAAAGAAAACGCTGATGGTGCGAATATAGAGAAGTTGAGATTTGCTTTTAAAAAAGCAAGTATTACTCGTAGAGTTTTTGACACAAGTGTGGCTTCTTCATCTGTTGAGTTTGCCAAGCATATTGGTGCGAGCCATCACCTCATCGAAAGGGCGAGTAGCTGGTGAAGATACTTCTCCTTTCACTTGAACGAACTCGAATTACGACCCTACGAAATGCGTCGCAAATCGTTGCGGAGCAGATCAGACAGGAAATACTATGTGAGAATATCACAGAACAGCAGATCGTATGTCATGTGTCTAACCTTTCAGACCGAATTGATGATGCAGATGTGATCATCATCAGTCATCTGCTGAACGAGGATGCTGTCGCAATTATCCGTGATGCACTCAAAGACAAGAAACAAAAAGTAATCTTGCCTTTTAGCTCAAGCGGTAAATTAATGCGGCTTGTAAATATCGGCTCATTCTCCTTTAAGAGCGTTGATAAGTCCGATGACGAGCCAAAAGCAAAAGAAGTCTCGCTCTTTCGCTCTATCCTGACAAAAGTATTTGACGAAGATGATCTCGTCAAACGGTTGAAAGACCTCATGGAGCTTGCCCCGAAGGTCTTGAAGTTTATCCCGGGCACAGCACAAGGTATGAGATACTATCTTGAGAGTTATCTTGCATGGCTTGAGCCAACAAAGGAAAATACTGAGTCGCTGGTTAAGATACTCCTTAACCTCAGTGGATATAAGATAGAATATGCAACTCCTACCGTTACTGCATCTGAAGGTATTTACTACCCAAATACTACCTATACCTATTCAACGAATGACTTCTTATCTTCGAGAAGAAGAAAGACTGCTGTTGGCTTGTTATGCTCTCGATCATCTGTCGTGAGTGGCGACACTGCTTATCTCGACGAATTAATTGAGCGATTTGAAATCGCTGGAATTCAACCAATTCCTGTTTTTACAGAAGCATTCGATTCTCGCCCTGCAATAAAAAAATACTTTGTTGGTAGTGAAGGTAAACCAATCATTGATGCATTAATCTCTTTAACGAGCTTTCCGCTTGTTGGCGGTCATGTCAGAAGTCTGCCGGATGATGCAGTCGAGCTTTTAAAAAAGTTAGACGTTCCGTACTATGCTCCGCTCACTCTTACTCATCAATCAGAAACAGAGTGGAAACAAGCGAAGGATGGCATTACGCCGATACAAGTTGCTACTAACATCTCTCTTACAGAGCTTGATGGCGCAATAGAACCACTTATTCTCGTTCATGCCGATCCTATTAGTGGGAAGCAGTTGGTTGCTGAGAATGCTGAAAGATTTGTCGCCCGTATCGCGAAACGAATTGCATTGCAGGTTAAACCAAATAGCCAGAAGCGTCTTGCCGTTGTTATCTATTGTTTTCCACCTGCTCGCGGCGCAGTTGGGACTGCAGCATATCTTGATGTATCAGAATCTCTCTATAAACTTCTTTTACAACTTAACGAAGAAGGATATTCTGTTGATATCCCTTCATCACCAAAAGAATTATTACAAAGTATTATAGGAGAAGGTGAGCATTACTCATCTTCGTCAAATCCGCTCAATGTTGCTGCAATAATTTCAACAGAAAAGTATAAGCAGCTTGTACCCGAGTGGAAGAACGCCTCGAAAGAATGGGGCGAGCCGCCCGGTGAACTCAATACTGACGGTGATTCGCTCCTTATTCAAGGCAAACATTTCGGCAATATCTTTGTCGGTGTTCAACCGGGTTTTGGCTATGAAGGCGACCCAATGAGGCTGCTCTTTACAAAGAACGCTGCGCCGCATCATGGTTTCCTTGCATTCTATGCTTACATTAATAAAGTATGGAATGCCGATGCTGTTGTCCATTTCGGTACTCACGGTGCTCTTGAATTTATGCCGGGTAAGCAGAACGGTCTTTCTGCTGATTGTTATCCTCATATTCTCATTGGTGATGCGCCGAACATTTATCTCTACTCTGTCAATAATCCTAGTGAAGCTGCAATTGCAAAACGTCGTTCATATGCGACAACAGTAAGTTATCTCGTCCCAACAAATGAAAGAGCTGGGCTGTATCGCGGGCTTGAATCACTCAAGCAGTTGCTAAATGACTATCAATTGACTGATAGTTCGAATACTATTCGGCGTGAAGCATTACTTGAAACTATAAAAGCTAAAGCAGCTGAGTGTCGGTTTGAATTTAATACCATTGACACTCTTTCAAGGCAACTCATTGAGATAGAAGAGCGTCTTATTCCGCTTGGGTTGCGAATCATAGGTGAGTCTCCGAAAGCCGAGGAACTTGCTGATATACTTTTCGAGATGGCGAAGTTCGAGCGTATCGAGCTTGGTTTGCCGTCGCTGCTATCACTTGTTGGTGATGAAGCAAAATGTAGAGAGATGATAGTCTCATTCTTGGCTAATGATGAAGGGATAGTTAAGAAATATATTGCATCTCGTTCTTCCCGAAAACAAGCCGAGGAAATATTAGGATTCTTTACTAAGCTTGTCGAGCGAATCACAACAAGTGATGAGATAACCCCGCTGATTCGTGCATTGGAAGGGAAGTACATCCCTCCTGGTCCCGGTGGCGACTTGCTTCGTGTCCCGCAGGCGTTGCCTGTCGGTCGCAATATTACGTCGCTCAATCCGCTTGCAATGCCAAGCGAAGTTGCTATCAAGATCGGTAAACATACCGTATCGCTTCTTCTTGAGCGAGCCGTTAAAGAACAAGGCAAGTATCCCGAATCTATCGGTCTTGTGCTGTGGGGGCTTGACAATATCAAAACAGGCGGTGAGGCAGTTGCCCAGGCATTTGCTTTGCTGGGTGTCGATGTTGTGCCTGATTCGCTCGGGAATATGTCGCGGTTGAAAGTCATACCGCTCGAGACTCTTGGCCGTCCAAGAATCGATTGCGTCTTTACCGTAAGCGGTATCTTCCGTGATATGTTCGGACATCAGATGAATATGCTTGACGAAGCAGTTCGTCTTGTTGCATTGCTTGATGAACCGGTCGATATAAATTTCATCCGAAAACATTACCTTGAAATGACTGCTAACGGAGCAGATAAAGATTCTGCTCTCTACCGCGTCTTCTCGAATGCCTCCGGTACGTATGGTACTAACGTTGATTATATGGTGATGTCGAATAACTGGGAAGAGCAGTCCGACCTTGCTGATATCTTTGCAAAGCGAAAAGGGTTTGCCTTCGGCAAGAACCGCGATGAAAAGAAAGCGGCGGAAGTCCTGAAGCAGCTTTCGGGTTACATTGAGGTCACCTACCAGAATCTTGATTCGTCCGAGATAGGCATCTCCGATGTTGACCACTACTACGAATATCTCGGTGGCCTGACGAACCTCGCGGCAACGACCCGTGGTATAAAGCCTACTGCATACGTTACCGATACGACAACCGCTAATGCTGTGGTCAGAACTCTTGAAGAGACTGTCGCCCTTGAGGCTCGGACGAAGGTTCTGAACCCTAAATGGTATGAAGCGATGATGAAGCATGGCTATGAAGGGGTTGAAGAGATCAAGAAGCGTGTTGACTATACTTATGGCTGGAGTGCTACGGCACAGGCAGCACCGACTTGGTTCTATGATGAAGTTCATGAGACGTTCATCCGTAACGAAGAGCTCCGCGATAGGATGCAGAAAGAAAATCCTGATTCGTTTAGCGGAATGGTAGACCGCCTCTTCGAGGCGAACCGCCGAAACTTCTGGAATGCAACCGACCAGCAGCTCAAAGAACTAAGCGATGTTTCCGATGCTGTCCTCGATGAACTTGAAGGTCTAACGACTACAGACTAATAACTAACGACTATCCCAGATGGAAGAAAGAAAATACCTGATCGATCTGAATCATTGCATTCATCCTGAATGTGATGGGGAGCTGTACGAAGTGATGTACGACGAGACTATCAACTGGGTGACAGTGGTCTATAAATGTACCGGATGCGGAGCGGATTTTACCGTGAAGGTAGAGGTCTAGCTCAACCGGCTCTGGTATTGACTATCGAGATAACAAACGTTGTTGTTATCAGCAGCATATTGATCCCGACCAACCGTGTGTAGGTCTTGTGGAGGTCATCAAATTCCTTCTTTGCCTCAACGTATTCTGTTGTTTGCTGCGGTGTATCAAAATCCTTAATGACCATCCGAAGCTCTTCCATCCTGCCTGATATTTTTACCGAATAGAACCATAGAAGCGTTATCATGACAAATATCATCAGTGTCTCGGCAAGGCGTATGGTGCGGTGATCGCCGTTCCAGTTCATTGCAAGGAGGATGATCGAGGAGAGGAAGGCAAGTACTCCGCAGACCCATTCTATGCCGTTCATCCTGCCGAGGATGATGCTGTTGACCTGACCTGCAAGTGTCTTCGAGGGGAGCTGCTGGAATATCGGGGCGGCAACTGCGATACCTAACATCAGAAGTGACCCAAGCCAGACACCAAGAGAAAGTGATTTGAGAATCGATAAGATCATGTTGTCGTAGTAGATTTGACTTGTTGGCTAACAACTATTATAACGCCGTGATTCGTGGTTCGTGAATCGTGATTCGAAAGAGCCAGCTAACGGCTAACGACTACCAACTAAAGACTACTTGTACCGTACTTCCATCTTTCCCATACCGCTTGAGAGTCGCAGCGTTAAGATGGGGGCTTTGGATTGGTCGAAGCCGACTGATGTGGCGTAGCCGTCTCGGCGTTTATTCAGACCTTTGAAGTTAAAGGTGCTGAACATATTCTCATCGTAGAAAACTTGTACTCTGCCTGCATCGGGAGGAATATCCATCGAAACGTTGCCCATTCCGACTTCAACGTTTGCATCAAGATTTTTCACTAACTTACCATTAAAGAAGAGCTTATAGTATCCAACTCCGCCGGAAAATTCAAATCTGTTGGCGTTGAGGTTGCAGATGCCGTCCATCATAAAACTACCGATACCGGCTGATACTTTGCAGCCTGACATGTCATACTGGTTCATGGCTCTGACTGAAACTCTGGCATTCGAGGCGCCGGTCTCGACATATGCTGAGGTCAGCTTGATCCCTGTCCAGTCCATCATTGATTCGCCGAAGCCGAACTGTGCGCTGATCGAGACGGGGATGTCTCGGGTGACATTCAACTGGTAGCGGTCATTATCATCGGAAAGCATTGAGGCGTTGGAGACAAAATTGCTGCGCCCGACAGGCGGTTCATAGATCGTTTCGCCCCAGTCGGTCCGGACTGCTCCGGCTGATGCTAACGAGAAACCGGTAGAGGCGTGGTATGACTGATGCGCCAGTGGCCTTTCCGGGATGATCATTCCTTCGTCGGTGCCGAGGGTCACCTTCACCGTGCCGGTTTTATCCTTCGAGATATACTGCCTGACATG
Source organism: Kapaibacterium sp. (SeqCode) (assembly GCA_036522935.1). Taxonomy (GTDB): domain Bacteria; phylum Bacteroidota; class Ignavibacteria; order Palsa-1295; family Palsa-1295; genus DATDEW01. Next base: position 931 of record DATDEW010000234.1, on the reverse strand, counting down.
CATCGGCGGATCTTCTTCCATGTCTTCTGTTACGACTCGCAGCAGTGCTAACTGTGTTGATTTCGTGCCAGAGTAGAGGGAAAAATTGCCGTAGGGGACATTCAAAAGGAAGTTAACGCGGGTTTCGGGACCTGTCTTGAGGATCTGCTTATCAATGATGCGGTAGGCAGCGTAGGCGACGCCACATGCGGCGACTGCCATGATAACGGCGATAGGGATTACCCTGCCGCGTGATACCCGAGATGTCCGATCGTCGAGGGGATTTGACATTCTATCCAGTTATTCTCCTTAAAAATGCAAGTAAAGTGGTAACAATCACTTAATAGCTACGGACGGTTTTCGCCCTTGTTTCAATAAAAATTGCCTTTTTGGGCGGGAGTGACTAGTGGTTACTGGTTAGTGAATAGTTGGGGATAGGGGAGTTGATAGTGAATAGTTGATAGTCGATAGTTTAGGGTTTGTCTCTGCCGTTCTCCCAGCTATCAAACTATCAACCATCGAACTATCAACTTCTTCCCCCTTCCCCAACTGATCATTGACCACTGGCCACTGACCACTACTTTCCCCCTCACTATTTTCCTCTGACTTCTCCGGTAACCCATTGATTTTATTCATAACTAATTGTATGTTTTTCTCTACTTTCTCCATCTCGTCACGGGTTGCAACTACAGGTTTCGGGCTTGGCGCTACCTTCGCAGCTTCGATAGATCCCTGAACGTTCACTATGCCGTACGCCAGCATGGCAAGCTTCCCGATGCCTCCTCTATCCGGTCTTCCTGCAGTTGGGTTCGTACGCGCTTGCGAATAAACGACAACTGCATTCCCCTGCTTCGCGAGCTTGCGCATAAAATAGAGAAGACGTTCTTTGCGAGCATACGTGCTCGAAGTCCATTCCCAGCCCATAATGACGACGACGCTTACCTTCGCCTGA
>DATDEW010000233.1:0-9572 GCA_036522935.1 Kapaibacterium sp. (SeqCode) | reverse complement strand
AGTTCGCACCATGCCACAAGCCACTGACAAGGAACGTGAAGAAGAGATTAAAGTACCATCTCGGTACACCGACACGGTTGCCCCCGAGTGAAATGTAAAGATAGTCCTTGAACCACGTCGAAAGAGAAATATGCCAACGCTTCCAGAACTCCGAAATTGACTTCGAATAGTACGGCCGGTCGAAATTCTTCATGAGCTTAAAGCCCATTACTTGTGCTGCGCCGATAGCAATATCAGAGTAGCCGGAGAAATCGCAGTAGATCTGGTATGCGAACATGACAGTCGCAAAGAGTGCTTCGATTCCGTTATGGCTGGCAGGGTCGTTGTAGACCTGGTTTACCATTGGGGCAAGGCGGTCCGCGATGACTACCTTCTTGAAAAATCCCCATGCCATCAGCTGTAATCCACGCACGACTCTGTCATAGTCAAACTGATGATGAGTTCTGAACTGCCAGAGTAAGTTTTGTGGTCGCTCGATAGGACCTGCAACAAGTTGCGGATAGAACATGACATAGAGCGAGTAGATACCAAAATCTTTTTCGGCTTTCTGTTTACCGCGATAGACTTCGATGACATACGCTAAACTCTGGAATGTATGGAAGGAAAGTCCGATAGGAAGTATAATAGCGAGGTTCTCAACGGGATACTCGACTCCTGTAAGATGAGCAAACCAGTCGAAGGTCGCATTGAAGAAATTGAAATACTTAAAGACGAAGAGGACAAGACAGGTAGATATGATACTGATAACAAGTATCTGCTTTTTTCGTCGTTGATCAGTCTCTTTTTCAATGTAGATACCGGCAACATAATCAATGACGATCGTAAGTGCAAGGATCAGGATATAGACAGGGATGAATGCCATATAGAAACCGCAGCTTGCTGCAAGGAGCAAAGCCCACCTGTACTTATGAGGAAGGAGGAAGTACAGCGCCGTAACGACGGGGAAGAAGATGAGAAAGTGAAGCGAGTTAAAGAGCATGTATTAGGATGGGCAGACTGAAAGTCTGCCCCACTATTAACGATTACAATACTTCTAACGCTTTCTCGATGCGGTTAATCACCTCATCTTTACCAATGACTTCAAATAGCTCGAAGAGCCCGGGCCCCATTCCGACACCACTTACTGCAAGGCGAAGCGGGTGAATAAGTTTTCCGGCTGAAAGCTCTTTCGATTCAGCATACTTCCTGACGTTGGCTTCAATGGAGTCATGATTCCACAGCTCATCAGCATTGAAAGTAGGAAGCAACTCTATTAGTCGCTCCTTTGCTTCCGGTGTCCAGTTCTTGGCTTTGGATTTTTCGTCGAATTCTGTCGGAGCAGTAAAGAAATACTTTGAGAAGTCAACGAAGTCAATAATGCTTCGAGCTCTTTCCTGCATGAGCTTGATGACCTTTGTGAGGTATTCATCACTCACGTTATATCCACGCTCGGCAGCAATTGGCTTAACAAGGATAAGGAGTGCTTCTGGTGATTTTGCTCGGATATACTCCGAGTTCATCCACTCCAGCTTCTCCCGGCCAAACACTGCACCTGCTTTATTGACATTCTCAAGCTCGAACTTCGCAATGAGCTCTTCCATTGTATATATCTCTTCTGTAGCGGATGGATTCCATCCGAGCAGAGCGACAAAGTTAACTAATGCATCCGGTAAATACCCTTGTGCCTTAAAGTCCTCAACGGCTACATCGCCTTGTCTCTTTGAGAGTTTACTTCTATCAGGATTAAGAAGAAGTGGCAGATGAGCAAACTTCGGCATGGAGTTCTCCCAACCGAATGCACGATAGAGCAGCACATGCTTCGGTGTCGAAGAAAGCCATTCTTCGCCACGGATCACATGTGTGATCTTCATAAATTTGTCGTCAACCACATTTGCAAGATGATACGTTGGGAAGCCATCGGACTTCAGAAGAACCTGATCGTCAATCGTTTTTGACTCAAATGTTACGTCACCACGAACAAGATCAGTAAATGTGATCGATTCGCCGAGCGGCACGCGAAGACGAACTACATAAGGAAGCCCTGAAGCGATTTTCGCATCAACTTCCTCTTTGGTCAGGTTACGGCAATGTCTATCGTACATAGGCGGCTCACCACGAGCTTGCATTGCTTTGCGTACTTCATCAAGGCGTTCTGAAGTACAGAAACACTTATAGGAATGACCTGCCTCAATGAGAATATCACCATGCTTCTGATAGAGTTCAGTCCTTTCGGATTGTGTGTATGAACCATACTCTCCACCTTGAGTCGGACCCTCATCAAATGTGATGCCGCACCACTCCATCGTTCGAAGCAGATTATCGACAGCGCCTTCAACGTAACGTGTGCGGTCTGTATCTTCGATGCGTAAGATGTTTACTCCGCCTGTATGCCGGGCAAAAAGAAAGTTATAAAGCGCAGTGCGAAGTGATCCGACATGAACGAGTCCTGTCGGTGAAGGGGCAAAGCGTACGCGGGTTACGTCAGACATATTTATATAGACAGAATATACTCTCTACTCGAACAAAAAACCCTCGACGTATATCGAGGGTTTTCGGAAAACGGTTTTCTCACCGAAGTAAGAATAAGGGCGAGCGAGGGGTCTCGAACCCCCGACATCCAGAACCACAATCTAGCGCTCTAACCAACTGAGCTACGCCCGCCATATTTTGAAACCGTATGCCCAGTTGGACTCGAACCAACGACCCTCAGCTTAGAAGGCTGATGCTCTATCCAGCTGAGCTATGGGCACAAATTGCTGATAGCGACTAAATAACGGCTGAAAAGGATAGTAAGTTCAAAAATGTGCGAATTTTCACCATTATCCCCAAATTAGGTCTTTTAACCAGAAGAAGAACATTGACATCAGCCATCCGATAAGCCCTAAAAATGCAAGAATAAGGACGATAACCCAACTCCGTTTCCAGAAATATCCTTTTTCATGAGTAAGCTTATATACTTCTTTTTCAATGAATTTCTCGGCATCATCAAATATCTTGCCAAGTTTTGGTGATGACCTATTGAGAAATCCACGCAGCCACATCTGAAGCCGAAACGCCCAGTGATATTCCTTCGATAAGAAAAGCAAACCAACAATAAAGAATAGCAGACCTTGAAGAATAGGCAAAATAAAACCGGCAACGCCGAGCAAGATGAACGTCCAGCCTACGGTTTTATTAACGAGAGAGTTATCGGTCATGTAGTAGTTATCTCTTGCTCCTTATATTGCAACTCATAAAGTGTGCGGTAAATGCCATTGATTTGAAGGAGTTCATCATGTGAGCCCATTTCACGTATCTCTCCCTTATGCATTACGATGATCTTGTCTGCCTTCATGATCGTTGAAAGCCGATGAGCAATAACGATAGATGTTCTGTTCTCGAGAAGTTTTTCTATTGCCTCCTGGATCATCAATTCACTTTCGGTATCAATGCTTGATGTTGCTTCATCGAGAATGAGTATAGCAGGATCATAGGCAAGAGCGCGGGAGAACGATAGAAGCTGCTTTTCTCCTACCGATAGGATCGCACCTCGTTCTTTAACATTTGTCTCGTACCCCTTCGGAAGTCGCCGGATAAATTTGTCTGCACCGGTAGTAATAGCGGCATGTCTTGCCTGTTCAGCTGATATGTTCTCATTGCCGAGAGTAATGTTCGTTAGTACATCAGCACTGAAGAGGAATACATCTTGTAATACGATTGCAACATGTTTTCGCAGATTACGAGGGTCAAGAGAGCGGATATCATGCTCGTCAATTCGTATCTCACCTTTCTGGAATTCATAGAATCGTGTGAGCAGATTCGTGATAGAAGATTTACCGGCTCCTGTAGCTCCGACAAATGCGACGGTTTCACCCGGCTTGACGGTAAATGATATGTTCTTTAATATATAGTCTTCGTCATTATATGCGAACCACACGTTCTTAAACTCTATACCACCGTGAATGCGATGGATCTTCTCAGGCTCGGGGGGCTGAGAGATAATAGAATCGTTGTCGATAAGCTTAAATACACGCTCACTTGATGCCATTGCGCCTTGGAGGATGTTATACTTATCAGCGAGATCACGGAGGGGGCGGAAGAACATTTCCGTGTACATGATAAAAGCGATAAGAGTGGTAAGCGTCAGGTTACCGTTCATATCAGGCGGCTTGCCGATGATGGCTGTTCCGCCATACCAAATGATCAACCCAAAAGCAACTGCTGAGAAAAATTCAACAGCAGGGAAGAATACAGCATAATAGAAAACTGATCTGATGTTCGCATCTGCATGGTCACGGTTGATCTTCTCAAACTCATTATAGGTGCGTTTTTCCTGCCCGAAAAGCTGAACAGTTATCATGCCCGATACACGTTCATTCAAAAAAGCATTCATGCGTGCAACATAAAGGCGAACCTCACGGTATGTTTCGCGCGCTTTTTTGCGAAAGAGCGATGTGCCGTACAGCAGGAACGGCAGAACGATCATGACGATAAATGAAAGCTCTACATTAATAATGAACATGAAAACAAATATCCAAACGAGGACAAAGATGTCTGCAAAGATCATGACAATGCCGGAGCTGAAGAGCTCATTGAGAACCTCTACATCGCTGGTTAATCTTGTCACAAGTCGCCCGACCGGATTCTTATCGAAAAATCTCATCGAGAGTACCGAGAGCTTTGCAAATATCTCCTTACGTATGTTATAGATCGTCTTCTGACCTATCCATTGTGTCAATACAGTTTGAATATACTGCACGAACGCCTGCACAATAATACTTGAGACGAGTAAGAAAACAAGCATGTAAAAACCATCATAATCTTTTTTTAAGATATGATCGTCAATGGTGATCTTGATAAGAAAAGGACGAAGAGGTCCGAGAGCGGAAATAATGATAGTGATAATGATCGCAGCCACGACGCGCCATTTAAATGGTCGCAAATAGGCGATGAGCCGCTTCATAAGTCGGCCGTCGTATGCTTTCCCTAGTAATTCTTCTTCGTGAGCCATAAATTGCGTGTTAGCAACATATTCACGATAGAAAATATCCTTTCGGAATGCGATTGCCGATTGCGGTGTTTCTACGTTTCATGTTGAGCGTTGTTACCTGTAATTACGAGTGAAAAACTACCCAGAACTTCTTCAGTTATCAGTTCTTGACCCCGAGGGATATAGCGTATCCTGCCAAACCTGCACCCGATCAAAACCAACAGAAGAGATAGATAAGCCCGTCTCTAACTGCGGTATTGTTGGTGTTTTTGGACATCCGGAGGCATCCGTTATCACCTACTATTCACTCCATTCATTACAGCATCGTGGGCAGGAAGCGTCCGGTATCATTGCCTCACGCGAAGAGGCAGCCGGGAAGCGAACATTTTCCGTCTATAAGGATCATGGTCATGTACTCAATATCTTTGGTGATAATAAGATTCTCACCGAGCAGCTTGCCGGAGATGGTGCGATCGGGCATAACAGGTACTCAACAACAGGCGCAAGCGGCAAAATAGAGAATATTCAACCTTTCCATATGAATTATCGCAACGGCAACTTTGCTCTTGCTCATAATGGGAATCTTACGAACACAAGAGTTGTCCGCGAAGAACTTGCAAATGCAGGTACACTTTTTCAAACCAGTACCGATAGTGAACTCATTCTCCACCTTGTAGCTCGTTCTCAAAAGAAAGACCAGATAGACCAAATACGTGATGCGCTCATCAAAGTTGAAGGTGCATTCTCGTTATGTATGATGACCGATAGTGCGCTTGTCTTAGCTCGGGACCCACACGGTATCCGTCCACTTGCTCTAGGAAGATTAAAATTGGCTGACGGAAGTTATGCCTATATGGGAGCAAGTGAAACGTGTGCTTTTGATATAGTCAATGCTGAGTACATCCGCGACGTTCAGCCGAATGAGATAGTCATCATAGATAAAGACACCCTCAAAACGGGTGAGGTCAGGTCAGTGAAGATACTTGATAATCCTCCGGTACCTCATTATTGTATCTTTGAGTATATCTATTTTGCCCGGCCAGATTCAAAGGTGTTTGAAGAGAGTGTCGATAAGGTACGACGTAAACTTGGTAAGAACCTTGCATCCGAGAGTCCGGTAGAGTATGAAGGCAACGGGAAACGAGTTACCGTTATCAATGTGCCCGATTCATCAAATACTGCAACACTTGGGTTTGTAAGTCAAAATAATAAAGTTGGTAATCCTTCAAAGTATGAGATCGGCCTTATCCGCTCCCACTATGTAGGCAGAACATTCATCCAACCCGGTCAGGATAACCGAGAGATGAAGGTAAGGGTCAAGTTTAATACGGTCAAAGGTGTTCTTCGTGGTAGACGAGTCGTTGTCGTTGATGACTCTATTGTTCGCGGCACAACTTCCAAATCATTGGTAAAACTACTTCGCGAAGCTAATCCGAAGGAGATTCACATGCGTATCACTTCTCCGCCAATAACGCATCCCTGCAAGTATGGAATGGATTTCCCAAGCAAAGGTGAGTTAATAGCAAATGGCTTTAACTCTGATTCCGAACAGATAGGGAAGTCTCTTGGGGTTGATACATTGCAGTATTTATCAGTCAAGAATCTCCTTGATAGCGTCCCTCACAAGAATAGAAAAGGCGAGAAAATTGATTACTGTACTGCTTGCTTCACAGGAAATTATCCCGTTGCAATTGACGAAGTTGCGATGAGTCAAGACCACAACGACGACTAACTTATTCCATATCTATTACAAACTGATCGGTAGAAAGTTCTTTTTTTCCGACCATTCTGCCGGAATAGTAAACTCCACTATAAAACAACTTAGAAACACGATATAGCTCGTTCCCATCAGTAATGCTCTTTAAGATGATTGTATGCTGACCGGCAGGAATAAGAACATAATTACGAATCTCTTGATATGTGGCGGGTAGAGAGAACAAGGGTGTTCCGTTTGGGTCATCAAGGTATGCATTGACAGATGGTGTCGGTTGTGGGTGATCGGGCAAACTATTCGTTAACCGAAAATAACAAAATCCATTTGCAGGGAATACATTCTTCATTGAGTCATTTGCAAAGTACGGGGATAAATGGTACTCTGAGCCTTCAGACACTTGAAATAAAGCAATTGATGTAAGCGAGAATGAGGAAAGTGAGTCTGCCGGTATACTAATACTATCAATAAACTTCGTCGGTCCGTTGTAATACTCTGCATATAATGTGAAGGATGTATCATTTCTGACCGGTATATAATCTTTCACGGTTTGAGAGAGTGAGCTTCCAAAAAGAAATTCTGAATTGCTGATACGGGTTTTCAGAAGTATGGGACCAGCATCATTAATATAAGAAGTGAAGCGAATAAAGGCAGCGCCATTTGGGACCTTGAAGGTCGTGTCATTTTGAAGCACAGTATCAGTGTCATGTATGGTCTGCTCCTCAACCGTATGAGCACAGCCATAGAATGATGAGATTATCATCGGAGTGAATACGAACAACTGCAAAAGAACGACCAAAGAGGCAAGCCGTTTCCTATCCACTTTACGATACTGTTTTGATGCCATAGTTGATACGCTTAAATAGTATTTCGCGTTAGACATTTCTTCGGATACGAATTTACGACATTTTCCAATGACTTGTGGGTAAAAATGGGAAAATGTGGATAACAGAGATGCCTATTTCTTGCTCAATTCTGCCATAATCCGTGTTACCATACACTTAATAAACGTCTTTAGAATGGCGAAGTTACGCAAAGAAGACTTTACGACCGGTTCAAATATCCCCATAAACCGGATCTATGGCAGTGAGGATGCCGGGACATTTCCTTTTACTCGCGGAGTGTATCCCGAGATGTACCGTGCCAGATTCTGGACCATGCGTCAATACGCAGGTTTCGCAAGCGCAAAAGAGTCGAACAAACGTTATAGATATTTACTCGATAGCGGTACGACCGGACTATCGGTTGCATTTGATCTTCCTACGCAAATAGGCTATGACTCTGATCATCCTATGGCAACCGGTGAGGTAGGTAGAGTCGGTGTGCCCATCGATTCGCTCGAAGATATCGACATCCTCTTCGATGGTATTGAGCTTGAAAAGATATCTACCTCAATGACCATCAATTCAACCGCATCTATACTACTTGCTTTTTATGTAGCAAAAGCAAAGCAGCAAGGAGCGGACCTTAAGAAGATCAGCGGTACGATACAGAATGATATTCTTAAAGAGTACGCAGCGCGTGGGACATATATCTACCCCCCATCTGCATCAATGCGTATTATCACTGATATTTTCTCATGGTGCTCCGGAGAACTTCCACAATGGAACACGATCTCGATAAGCGGGTATCATATTCGCGAAGCAGGTTCGACTGCAGTTGAGGAGATCGCATTCACGCTCTCGAACGGTCTTGCATATGTTAAAGCTGCAATAGAAGCAGGACTTAATGTTGATGATTTCGCTCCACGCATCTCGTTCTTCTTCAACTCACATCTGAACTTCTTTGAAGAAATTGCCAAGTTTCGTGCCGCACGCAAGCTGTGGGCGAAGCTTATGCAGGAGCGATTTGCTCCAAAGAAAGCAGAGTCGCTGAAACTCCGTTTTCATTCACAAACGGCAGGTTCATCACTAACTGCACAGCAGATAGAAAATAATATTGTTCGTACGACTATAGAAGCAATGGCCGCAGTGCTTGGTGGCACACAATCTCTTCATACCAACGGCAAAGACGAGGCACTTGCACTTCCGACAGAGCAAGCTGCAAAAACAGCACTTCGTACTCAGCAAGTGATCGCCTATGAGAGTGGTATTGCAGATACTGTTGACCCACTTGCGGGCAGTTACTATGTCGAGTATCTTACCGATGAACTTGAGAAAAGAAGCCGTCAGCTTATTGAAGAAATAGATGCTCTCGGCGGTGCAGTCAAATCAATTGAAGTTGGATTTTACCAAGATAGAATTGCCCAAAGTGCATTCAATTATCAGAAGCGTGTTGATGCAAAAGAAGAAGTCGTTGTCGGTGTCAATCAATTTACCGAGAACGAGACAATAGAACCGGACACCCTAAAGATAGATCCAATACTCGAAAATGAACAAGTTGAACGAGTTCGCTCACTGCGTGAAAGAAGAGATAATGTGAAGACATCAGCTTCACTTGAAGCGGTAAGGAATGCTGCGACAAGCGGAGAAAATCTCATGCCCCACATTGTTACTGCCGTTGAAAGCAAGGCAACACTGGGTGAAATAGCGGATGTAATGCGTGGCGTTTTTGGAGAATATCAGGGATGATCACATCCACCACTTAAGGTCTATTTCGCTGAACACGCCGTCATTTGATCGAGCTGATTCAAGAAGCTCTCTGTCATGCTCATCGGGCGCAATGCCATCGAGTGTACGTTCTGCCAGATCGAGGAGTTGTGTCAGAACTAGTGAGTGGTTATGGAATCTCTCACGGGAATAATCGGGTGCTCCCTTTGTCGTGATGATAAATTGCCAATCACTTGACTCAAGCAATAATAGCTCTCGCGCAGCTTGTCCAAAGACCTGCTCAATGAAGTCAGTCTTTTTATGGATCTTGTATCTGTGGAGCATCTCAAGAAATCGTTCTTCAGCAGGGTAGATGTGATCCCAC
>DATDEW010000232.1:0-4053 GCA_036522935.1 Kapaibacterium sp. (SeqCode) | reverse complement strand
GAGGCGATAGGATTTAGGTATGATACGGTTACTTTTACGATCACCCGAAAGATAGACTTGCTTTCGCTTGGTTCGCAGGCGCCACCGTATAAGCCAAATGCTCTTGATGACCCGTTCCGCTTACCAATTTATCTCAAAGGCGATAGAGGCGGCAAAGGACAACTTGATAATATTTCTATTAAAATAGATTTTGGTAACGAGCTTGTTGCCCCGATAGGTATTGATCGCTCAGGTTCACTTACGGAAATGACTCCAACCAATGTTATCCCTCCGCAGCCAACACCTGTATGGGATGAGGCAACACATACCTATACGGTAAAATGTGTTGGCTTGAATCTCTCGACAAATCTTGCGAAGAACACTCTGCTCTTTACGGTGCTTTGTAAAGCTTACTTAACGAAGGATACCGAGACTACGATCGTCCAGGAGTTGCAGTACGACGCTGACCCGGCATGCGCCTTCAGGGTTCAGCGTGATTCACTCCAGATCGTTTATGCAGATGAATGTGGTGATAATACGATACGCGGGTCTGCGCTTTCAAATACTCCGCAGCTTATCGTTTCTCCCCCGCAACCCGACCCTGTTTCGCTTTCGGGCAATTCATCCATACAGGTTCGCTACTTTGCGCCGCGAAGTGTGTTCTTGAGTTGGAAGTTGGTTGGTACGGGTGGCAATGTTGTCTCGTCTTCACCCGAATCTCCGATCTCTGCCGGAAACGGACAGGTGACAATAGGTAAGAACGAGCTCTCCGGTTCAGGCACTTACTTTATCGAACTAACGGCTCGTGACGGCCAAACAGGCGCAATAGGCAAAACAACGACGAAATTTGCCGTTGTAAAATAGAATTCGTCAATCTTTTATTGATGAGAGTATGTATCACCTCGTGAAATACACATTGTTATTTTTTTTCTGTGCTATGCTTGCAGTACATACTTCTGCACAGAAGAAGGATAACCTCGGGAAGGAGTACTACCTTGCTTTTGGTCCGAATGGAGGCTCAACCGAAAATGAAAATGTATTTGCACTTTATCTGACAGGACCTGTCGCCGCATCGGTTACGATCGAAGTCTCTGCCCTAAGTTTTGCGCAGGAATGTAATGTCACACCGGGACAAGTCACAAAAGTATTACTTCCTAATGGTGCAAACTTTGGTCCTACAGTCGAGGTCACAACTTCAGATACTGTTGTCAAAGGGATGGGTGTACATATTATTGCCAATACAGAAATAGGTGTTTATGGAATGAGCCATAAAACGTATTCGAGTGATGCTTTTATGGCTTTACCCATAGACGTGCTTGGGACGAAGTATCGCACATTAAATTATCAATCATCTCTTGTTTCATTTGGCGGACAATTCGCTGATCTGCCGGGACAGTTTTGGGTCGTTGCTTCTGAAGATCAAACTCTCATAGTAATTACACCAAACGATACTACCTCATCAGGAAGACCAGCACGAGAATCATTTGTAGTTCTACTCAACAAAGGGGATGTATATCTTGTACAAGGTAATCCTCATCAGAAAGGGAATGATCTGACCGGTTCTCTTATTGAATCGGATAAACCGATCGCTGTATTCTCAGGACATATGCGAGCAGCTATTCCTGAAGGGTTTAATAATACAGGTACTAATCGACCAAGTCGCGATCATCTTGTAGAACAACTCCCACCTATAAGTTCATGGGGAAGCGAAATGGTGGTAGTACCTTACGAATCATCGGACTCACCTGATGTTGTTCGTATTCTCTCTGCAACAGATAGCAATGCTATTCTTATTAATAATGACTTCACGGTTGGGCTCAATGCGGGTGAGTTTTATGAGATCCATTCCCTTTATGAGCCAACGCTGATTCGCTCGCTTGATCCAGTCTTAGTTGGTCAGTACATGCATACGAGTGTGTATGGGATAGCATCACAACCGAACGATCCTGCTCCATATGGTGATCCATCATTCTCGCTCGTACCACCACTTGTTCAAGCCAGTGGCACACAGTTTGTCGTTGTTGTTGGAGATGCCGCAACAATAGAAGCACAATTTCTGACCATCGTTAGTAAAGCTGATAGTCTTGTAAATCTTAGAGTTAATGATCGTGCTATTTCATCTTCAAATATCAAAACGATAGGGACATCGGAATACGGATATGCAACTCTGCCAGTTCTATCAGGCGTGCATGCTATCAGTTTAAATACTCCTTATAGTGTGAATGTCTATGGATTAGGAGCAGTCGATAGTTATGCGTATGGTGTATGGCTGTTGACTGAACCACTAAATTCAGTTCGAGATCCGGTAAACGAAGAGCATGAGCTACTTACATTTGGCGATATTTTCCCAAATCCGATCGGGAGATCACAGAACGGAGTAATTCTTCCGTTCTACGCCAACATCAGTCTTGCTCTTTCGTGGTCTGTCCATAGTGTCGAAGGAGTTATGTATGAACAAGGGGGGATGAATGTGGTTGCTGGGAAAGGGCAAATCTCTGTATCTACATCTAACGAACTCCCAAATGGTACTTATTTCCTTGATATTTTAGCCGAAAAACAAGGGTCAAGCATAACGGGAAGGTATACCGGCAAGTTTGTTGTCATTCGATAAGAGATTTATTGATACATTTCCCGTTTTCGCGTGTCTTTTATATATGAAAAATATGACAATTTAGTGACAAAAATGTGACATCGGAGCTGTAACTTTGTACCGCTTCAGATGTTTCTTTAGAAAGCATTTCACATGAACTACAGAATCGTGAACTACCCCCTCTTTCTCGTGATGGCGTTCCTCGTTGGGGCGGGTATCTGCACGGACTCCCACGCACAGAAAAAGGATAACCTCGGTAAAGAATTCTACCTTGCATGGGGTCCCAATGAGGGCTCGAATGATAACGAAAATGTATTCGATCTTTATATCACAGGGCCGGTCGCAACAAAAGGCTACGTCGAAGTGCCTGCAATCAATTATCGTCAGGATTTTACTATAACACCCGGACAGATACGAACGATCAATCTACCGGACGGCTCTAACTTTGGACCTACTGTTGAGATAACACAAACAGAAACAGTCGTTAAGGGTATGGCTGTCCATGTTGTCGCTGATACGGAAGTAGCAGTCTATGGTATGAACCATAAAATGTATTCGAGCGATGCATTCATGGGACTTCCTATTGATGTTCTTGGTACCGAGTATCGTACCATGAATTACCAGTCATCACAGACAACCTTAGGAGGACTATCAGCCAACATCCCCGGACAGTTCTGGGCAGTAGCTGTCTTTGATTCTACAAACATTACTATCACACTCAATGCAAGTAGTTCTAACGGGAAACCGGCAAAGACACCGTTCAATATATTGTTAAATAAAGGAGATACGTATCTTATTCAAGGTGATGCTGATATAAAAGACAATGATCTTACAGGTTCATTGGTAGAATCTGATCTTCCTCTTGCAGTTTTCACCGGGCACATGAGGGCAGGGATACCCGCGGGGTTTAATAATGTGGGAAGTAATAGACCGAGTCGCGATCATTTGATAGAGCAAGTACCGCCTGTCAGTGCATGGGGTGATTCTGCACTTGTTATCCCATACTTTTCTTCTGACAATCCTGATGTAGTGCGAATAGTATCAGCAGAGGATAATAATACTATCACCGTTAACGGTGCTGTTGTTGGAACATACAATGCAGGGCAGTTTTACGAAATAAAAGCATTATCTGCACCTGCTTCTATTAGTGCGACAAATCCGATCCTTGTCGGACAATATGCCCATACAAGCGAATATGGAATAGCATCACAACCGGGCGATCCGGCTCCGTATGGTGATCCGGCATTGGCGCTTTGTTATCCGGTTGAACAGTTTACAACATCATATACATTCATTCTCATCCAGAATGCAAGTGCATTTACCGGTAATTTTGTGAATATTGTTGTTGACCAAACAGGTGTGGCAGGGATGATCTTAGATGGAAACCCTCTCAATGCGGGAGTGTTCAAGCCTATCGCCGGCTCATCTTTTGTGTATGCACAGCTACGTCTTCCACAGGGAACACATAATATCTCCGGCCCAAA
>DATDEW010000231.1:0-4232 GCA_036522935.1 Kapaibacterium sp. (SeqCode) | reverse complement strand
CCCTCTTCCATAGCGATCGGGCTGATGAGCTCGATGGTCATTTCGACGTTATCGCCGGGCATAACCATGTCAACGCCTGCAGGAAGTGTTGCAACACCGGTTACGTCAGTTGTACGGAAGTAGAACTGCGGACGGTATCCGTTGAAGAATGGCGTATGACGGCCACCCTCGTCCTTCGAAAGGACGTACACTTTTGCAGAGAAGTTCGTGTGCGGTGTGATAGAACCGGTCTTTGCCAAAACCTGACCACGCTCGAGGTCATTCTTGTCAATACCACGAAGGAGAAGACCGACGTTATCGCCAGCCTGACCGCGGTCAAGCTCTTTGCGGAACATCTCAACACCGGTAACAACTGTCTTCTTGTGCTGGCCAAGACCAACAACTTCAACTTCGTCACCGACATTAACAACACCACGCTCGATACGACCTGTACCTACAGTGCCGCGACCAGTGATCGAGAATACGTCTTCGATCGACATCAAGAACGGCTTATCAATATCACGCTCAGGGGTCGGGATGTAGCTATCAACTGCATCCATAAGCTCATAGATACACTGCAAGCGAGGATCATCTGCCGTAGCTCCAGCATCAGAACCTGCATTGAGAGCCTGAAGAGCTGAACCGCGAACGATAGGAATATCGTCGCCCGGGAATTCATACTTCGAGAGAAGCTCACGAAGCTCAAGCTCAACGAGCTCAAGAAGCTCAGGATCAGCGATATCACACTTGTTCAAGAATACAACGATACGGGGTACACCGACCTGACGAGCAAGAAGGATATGCTCGCGTGTTTGCGGCATCGGACCATCGGTCGCAGCGCAAACGAGGATAGCACCGTCCATCTGAGCAGCACCGGTGATCATGTTCTTCACATAGTCAGCGTGGCCTGGGCAGTCAACGTGTGCGTAGTGACGGTTACCGGTCTCGTACTCAACGTGAGCGGTAGCGATCGTGATACCACGCGCCTTTTCTTCAGGTGCGTTATCAATAGAATCAAATGAACGCGCCGCAACACCACCTAATTTCTTACCAAGAGCCATTGTGATAGCCGCTGTAAGGGTTGTCTTGCCGTGATCAACGTGACCGATCGTGCCGACATTAACGTGCGGTTTACTACGATCAAATTTTTCTTTTGCCATTGTCGTGTAACGTTATAAGTATTGTGAATTCACTTTCCACCGATGCCGGGACGCGCCCCGTTCTCACGGTGTTTATTAAAAAAATCTTGTTGTACTGAAGAAAGTCTTTCGACCTTGTATCTATCGCTTGCTGTGGCGTTTGGAATCTCTATGACTAGAGAGTGAACACATCGTCCGCCGAAACGGGCTTGTTTGCTCACAGAACGCTTTCATTTAGGTGCGCAGAGGCGATTTGATGTATCAGAACACGCTCCATTTTACAGGAAGCGGGGTGATAACGGGCTTTTGATTCGGAAAGTTTCCGAAATATACGTTAAATTAAGAACTTGGTAAGTATTTTGTCTCTAAAGGGACTTTAGGAATGACACCATTGCGTCACGGTCAGATTTCGGTAGCTTTCGGAAGAACTCCTTCGACGCTTCAGCTTCCCCTCCGTGCCAAAGAATCGCCTCTTCATAGGTTCTTGCTCTTCCATCGTGTAAAAAGAATATATAGCCATTAACTAACTGTGCAAGCCCGATTCCCCAAAGTGGCGGTGTTCGCCATTCAGTTGGCGAAGCCAAATAGTCAGGACGCCCATCAGAAAGACCTTCTCCCATATCATGCAAGAGCAGATCAGTATATGGACGTATCTTTTGGTTAGATACTTCAGGTACATTTGCAAGCGTACCTGTAACAACCTCTTGAATGTGGCATTTTCCACAGTTTGCCTCTACAAACAGTTTTTCACCCCTTCTATTTGTCGGATCATTCAAATTGCGACGTGCCGGTACTGCCAAGGTGCGCACATACAAGGTCGTTGCGTCAAGCACACCCTGCCCGATCTCTGTTTTGTCAGTATATTCATAATACTGTTCCTGACCGTGGCAAGCCTCAACTTTCAGCAGTGGGTTCGTTATTCCCATATCTTCGGAATACGCAGTAGCGACTTGTTGATAGAGTGTCGGCGTGTTTGCCTTCCACCCGAACCTACCGACTTTAGTTGTGCCATCTTCGACATCGTAAACCCTGTTCACTTTCCCTGATATTCCGTCACCGTTGACGTCGCTCTCATCGGCAAGTGCCTCAATAGTACTTGGTGTAATTGCTTCAAGCAATCCAAGTCCAAATACAGGCGGTGCTACACGAGCGGAGGTCATTACTCCCGGAGGAAGCGGGACGTACGTATTCGTGAGCGTAAAAGCCGGTACTCGAAGAGAATATGCTTCTCCATCAGCATAGCTTCCATTTATCTCGCTATATGAAATAGCAACAGACCCTTCGGGCTTTACACCGAAGTTTGACCGCTGTTGATATTGTCCGCCAAAACCAGGTACCGGATTTGGTCCACCATGAGGATTCATCCCGGGAACACTTACACGAAGAAGCATAGAATTTAAAAACTCTCCGGGAAGCGGTGGGCGTCCACGACCATCTCTCGGATGGCAATTAACACAAGAGAAGCTGTTAAAGACAGGACCTAGGCCACCGGATACTTCAGCCGGAGCAGAAACAAATGCTTCTTCGAATGCTGCATCACCCTCAGTATGCAGATCAAGATTCACCTGCCCGAGGTTGGGAGCAGGGGTCGCGTAGGATGTTGAGGTTGCTAAAAAAACTGTCGTCTCTCCTCCTGATTTCGCTATTTCAGCATCAAGAGATTCAACGGTTGGTTCTTCTGAGCAAGAACCAACCATCAAAGCAACAATTAAAAAAGGAGCAAGCCGCAACTTATTCATACTTAATTTAACGAAGTATTACAACCCTTACACTGTCCTCAAGCACTCTGTACAACTTTTCGACCGCAGTTATAGCATCACGGACAGTCTGACTGTTATTGAGGATAGCTTTACCAAATGTCGGAGTGATAGCAGCAACAGCTGCCTCTGATGCAGCTATTTTCTGCCGTACACTATTGTCAAGCAACGTATCAGTAAGCAGGACAACAGCCGAGATGCCCTTGCCCACATGAGATCCATTCTCACCTGTATACATACGCTTAATACATAAAAGATTATGTTGGAAATCCTTTATCGAATTGTCACTAAACGCAGATTCATCATATTTTAATTCTTTTGAAGCTAGCGGTACTTCCATCTTGGTTTCATAAAGCTCAACACTAAGATCTATCATACCCGTTATCATCTCAGATAATCCATCATTTGCAGTTGCATAACGTGTATTTGGATATACCAGAAAGTGGTCTGCATAGTTCTTATCGGCAGGACTCCATTCGTTATATAAAATTTCCGTATTTTTAGCAATATCAACCGTAACCGCAACAAGGTACTCTATCTCTCTTGAAGTCATTTGAGAGAAGACTTTTTGGTTAGTGTCTCCGAATAATAAATACTCTGCTGTATGCGATCCCTTCACATTCTCGTTAAAGTTAGCTACTGCTTCAGGAGTTAAGGAAATAGTGCTATTGAGAATACTATCGAGATCTGTGCGGTTGAGAGGCCATAAATCCAGAGCAGGGTCAAGCGCCTTAAAATCTGCAGGTCCAAAAATAAATGCTTCACATGCTTCCCAAGGATCACGTGCAGCATACCATGCAGCTCTTGCTGCCAACCAATTTGTTTCTGTCTGACTTGCAGAGTAAACTGCTGCTGCATCACGAAGTGCTGCGGTTTTATCACGCAACTCTGCATATGTGGGTAGGATTATGTTCGTTGTAATATTAGAAGTTACGACAGTCTTTAAGGAATCTCTATTAGGTGTAACCGGATCAGGTTGGACGGGGTCTTCAGTGCAACCTATTATCGTCGCTGTGAAAAGCAATGAAACAACAAGCACAAAACTATAAAACGAATTTGGTTTGGACAACATCTTCATATCAAAGGGTAGTAAATAAATTGCATATTACATATAAGTATAACGATTCACAATATGTGAAGTTACACCATGCTATATTTACTAAGATTCAGTCTTAATAGTTCCAACGAGGGTGCGCAGATTGAGAGCTATCTAAAATGATGTGGGAGTAACCCTGCACCAATTATCCCGGATTGTGTACCAAGCTTAGACGAAAGAATCGTTACAGAGCCCTTTTGATTGGCAAAAACGTTGTTTTCAAGCGAAATTCGGGCAGAAGAGATGATCAACTCCCCTGCT
>DATDEW010000230.1:0-2123 GCA_036522935.1 Kapaibacterium sp. (SeqCode) | reverse complement strand
AACACCGAACTGAATAGATGTCAACAAACTTGAAAGAGTAGTCGATACGGAAGCAATAGTCAGAATTTTCGTTCCGTCTTTAGACAAAGCGATTGCAGGCCAAATAATATCGTGATTAATACCACCGTATGTTTCACGACTTGCAGCAACTTCCTTAAAAGATCCGGCACCAGGTGCACCGGTCTCAATATAGAGAAAGGTGGTGACGTCTGAGCCAACTTCTGAATCATTTCGATGCGCAGCTATTACGGGTACATAATCACTGCCACGTTGAATAAGCATCATATTTGGATAGCCAGTGCGGAAATTCGATATTGGCTTGGGTGCAGTCCATGTTTGTCCACCATCAGCACTATAAAAATAAAACACACGGCGATTTGGGAAGAAATTTGCTGTTGTTGTGTCATCTTCAGTCGTATTTTGTGCCCCCATTATACAAACATGTATCTTTTGTGGGTCGCTGGGATCAACTTGGATATTATGAAGCGGTCCGCCGTTCGAAGCAAGATGCCATTTTGAAGCTAAGCCTATGTCATATGCACCAGCAATGCTAATAACGGGGGTGATTGGATCGATCGGCACTGAAGAATTTGGCGTCGCAATTCTTGAGGAGGCCACATTGTCATTTGGCAATGTGAAGGAGTCAGCCTTTAGATTCAGACTGGTGTTAACTCGCATCTGTGCAAAGGAAAAACCCGCACTTAGTGCTATGCAGAGAGATAGCAAAATATATCTTTTCATAAGACGTACATCATTAACTGTTGAACACAACATATTCACCTAATAGGCGACAATCTTAGACCTGCAAAATACGGCAGATTTTAGCGACTTTCACTAAAATCCTGCATTTTTTCGGCATAATACACCTATTAACAGTAGAATAACACGAAAACAAAACGGAAGTTGCGGTTTTTGCCTAAGAAATGAGCTTTTTTATTTGCGAACGCAGCATTTTTATGCCGATTCCACTCTTAGAAGAGACAGGTACTACTCCGGCACAGAAATTGTACTTACCTTCGAGCATCTTCTTATGCACGGCTATTTCTTTCTGGGATATCTTATCGGTTTTCGTCAGGACGACTACCCATTTTTTCTCGTTAGCTTCTAACCAATCTAAAACCAGGGAGTCATTATCAAGTTCCGGGTGGCGGGAGTCAACCAACACACAAATGATCTTCAGCTCTAGTCTCTCATTAAAATACTTCTCAAACATCCCTGACCATTCTTCCCTTTTATCAAGAGAACGCTTTGCAAATCCATACCCCGGCATGTCGACAAGGTAGTATTCCCCGTCAACATCAAAGTAGTTAAAGGATTGTGTCTTACCGGGAGTTGAGCTGACCTTCGCTATATCTTTGCGTTCAGCAAGTGAGTTGATCAGCGAGGATTTACCTACATTCGACCTGCCTATAAAAGCCACTTCCGGCTTGCCGTCCTTCGGGAGCTGCTCAAGAGTAAAGTATGATGCTTTGAATGTTATCATCCTAAAAATCAAAAAGGCGAGCAACGCTCGCCTTTTGTAATAAAGCAGTAAAATAATTACTCTGCGATAACGTTTACCTTAATGGTAGCTGTCACGCCGTGCTTGAACTTGATACCAACATCATGTGAGCCAAGCGTACGAATCGCTTCGTCAATGTTGATGTTGCGGCGGTCAATAGCAAAGCCCTGTGTCTGAAGACCTTCAGCGATCTTTGCTGCGGTAACAGATCCATACAGACGCTCTTCTTCACCAACGCGCATAGGAATGGTAACGCTCAACAAGCTGATCTTCGCTGCTACTTCAGAGAGATTCGCCTTTTCGAGGTCGATCTTCTTGAGGATCTGCTTCATCTCCTGCTCCATACGCTTCATCGCGCCCGGAGTTGCAACATAAGCAAGGCGGCGTGGCACGAGGAAGTTACGCGCATAACCGTCTTTTACAAGAACAACTTCGCCGGCATTGCCGAGCTTCTCTACATCCTGACGTAAAATAACCTGCATAATTCGTATCTCTATAAAAAATTACTGTATCGTTTCTATTTCTTCCCCTTCATACATCGAAGCGAGCTGATCTTCAGATGGAAGCGGATTGCATTCGGGTAGGTTCTTATGGAGAACTAACTCCGGTGAGCCATGCTCAC
>DATDEW010000229.1:0-4582 GCA_036522935.1 Kapaibacterium sp. (SeqCode) | reverse complement strand
GAGTGGCTTCGTAGTCATGGAGCACATATCATCGAACCAACGAGCGGCGCACTTGCTAGCGGACTTACAGGTAAAGGCAGAATGCTTGAGCCGAGTGAATTAGTTGCAAAAGTAGAGGAGTTGCTTCAGCAGTGGCCAGTGGCCAGTGGCCAGTGGTCAGCAAAGAATAAGTCGAAGCTTTCCGACAAGAAGATACTCATTACAGGTGGGCCTACTTATGAACCAATAGATCCGGTGAGATTCATCGGGAATCGCTCAAGTGGGAAGATGGGTGCTGCGTTAGCAGAGTCTGCACTAAATGAATTTGGTGCAAGTGTTACACTTGTTATGGGTCCATCCCACAGTAAAACAAGTCCGCTTATTAACCGCATCGATGTTGAGACTGCCGAAGAGATGCGGCAAGCGGCAAGTACACAATTTCTCGGTCATGATATAATCATCATGAGTGCTGCCGTCAGTGATTATCGTGCAAAGGATTATTCTGATGCTAAGCTCAAGAAAAGCGAGAAAGATATTTCTCATCTTGAACTTGAAAAGACAACAGACATATTAAAAGAACTTTCATCTCTTAAAAAGGGCAATCAGATTCTTGTCGGATTTGCACTTGAATCAAAAGAGAAAGGCAGGGACTATGCGAAAGCAAAGCTTGCCTCAAAATCTCTTGATATGATAGTGCTCAACTACTTTGATGAAGAAGGCGCAGGATTCTCCGGAGATACGAATCATGTAACGGTATTCACAAAGACAGGAGATGAGATTGAGATCTCGCCAATGTCAAAGAAGGCATGTGCGACGGAGATACTTCGAATTATTGAGAATTCATTACATGGGTGAACCAAAAACATACGAAGAAGTACTTTTAGGTTTTGAGCAATGGGCTTCGGAGCGACTTCGTAGTGGAGAAGATACTGTGTATCTCACTTCAAGTTCAGGAGCTGTAGTGCCCGAAGTGAGCACCGGAAAAAATGATACGATCGAAATTAAAGAAATGGCTAAAAAACAACCTGTGCTCGATGCATCATTACCAATTGTAAATGAGGATTGGCAAAGTGCTACTGATCTCGAGGCACTCCGCTCCATGATAAGCAATTGCACGAAGTGTGATCTTCATAAAACAAGAACGAACTTTGTTTTTGGTGTTGGTAATCCAAATGCAAAGGTGATGGTCATTGGTGAAGCACCTGGGGCTGATGAGGATGCAAAGGGTGAGCCATTTGTCGGTCGTGCAGGTCAGCTTTTAGATAAGATGCTGCTTGCAATTAATTTTCCCAGAGAAGAAGTATTTATCGCTAACATATTAAAATCTCGCCCACCGGGCAACCGCGATCCGCAACCTGCTGAAGTTGCGGCATGCGAACCATATCTCTGGAAGCAGATAGATATCATAAAGCCAAAGATGATACTTTGCGTAGGACGAATTGCCGGTACGAATCTCTTAAAAAATGGAATAGATACCTTGGCTAAGATGCGAGGCAATTTCTATGACTTTCGTGGAGCAAAAGTAATGGTCACCTATCACCCTGCCGCTTTACTTCGCAATCCGACCTGGAAAGCTCCGGCATGGGAAGACCTCCAGCAATTCCGTAGGTTATATGACGAACTTGTCGGTGATAAAGGTGTCTTTGATCCTGCTAAAGCCAAGCAGGCATAATTACTCTTTCGGCTCCGGAGCGACGAAGCCGGATTTCTTGTCAAGTCGGATATTTATCATCTCAACTCCGACAGAGAATGCCATTGCGAAATAGACGTATCCTTTCGGGATGTGTTGATCAAATCCTTCGGCGACAAGCAGTACTCCGATAAGTACAAGGAATGCTAATGCAAGTATTTTGACAGAGTGGTGTTTTGCGATGAAGATACTGATCTTATTTGAGAATATCATCATAAATATCACAGCGATGACAACTGCCGCAACCATAATGCCGATATCATTTGACATACCGATAGCCGTAATAACGGAGTCTAATGAAAAAACGATGTCAATGACAAGTATTTGTAGAATGACAGCAACAAAGCTGTTTCGCTTTCCGATAGTACCTTCGCTTTTATGTTTTGTATCGTCGAAACGTTCATGGATCTCTGTGACACTTTTATAAAGTAAGAAGAGTCCGCCAAGAATCAGGATAAGGTCGCGGCCTGATATCTCTTGTCCGGCAACGCCAAAGAGTGTCGCTGTCAATCCCATAACGAATGAAATGGAAAGAAGTAGCCCAACTCTGGCAACCATCGCAACACCAAGACCTATGAGCCGCGCCTTTGGCTGTTCTTCGGGTGGAAGTTTTCCGACGAGGATCGAGATGAATACGATATTATCAATTCCGAGTACGATCTCGAGAACTGTTAGAGTAACAAAAGCAAGTATCAGTTCGCCCATTAGTTTAGTAGATTAGTTGGTGGGCAAAAATACGAAAGTCAGCAGAGGGTGTTACCCTATTAGTGCATAAAGAGGTAGGGCTCCCAACCCTTGTCGATCTTACCGACGTATTGCCGCAAGAAGACGACATGGTTCGGGCGGACTGGTCTCTTCTTGACCTTCATATGCGCTTCATCAGGTGTTCTATCACCTTTGCGGTTATTGCAGCGTAGGCATGCAGTCGTCAGGTTCTCCCATGAGTCTTCGCCGCCTCGTGATCTTGGCTGGATATGGTCAACCGTCAGCCCTGCTCGTGCTCCGCAGTACTGGCACTGGTGTCCGTCGCGGCGCAAGATGTTTTTTCGAGAAAGGATGACCTTCTTGAACGGGATATGGATATAGCTTGAAAGTCGTATCACACTCGGATAATCCATGTGGCTTCTTGCCGAGCGGACTACTTTTCCTTCTGCAGCATGCACAAGTTCGGCCTTTTCCATAAAGAGCAGGACGATTGCTTTTTGTACGGAGCAGATTGAGAGAGGTTCGTAATTACCATTGAGGAGAAGGACTTTTCCGGAGAGAGAGGGAGAACTACCCGATAACGGTTCACTACCCTCGAATTCAATTAGGGCAAGTGTGCTTTCGGCTTCGCGGTCATCGGCGATGGGGATGTTCTCCACCTTCATCGACGGACTTATAATGGTCTTAGTTTTCGGACTGAAGACTTCTGCCCTCCTTTCTATCGGTTGTATCTACACGAGGCAGATAATGAAGAAAATCAGTCTACCTAATGAAATGCTAAAAAGGGGGAAATGAATTCCCGCCCTCGGGTAATTAAATCATTACCATCCTTCCTTCTTCCCGTAAATGCCTTTGCGGATTGCACGTTGCTCCGGGGTTGGATTTTCGATCGCTGCTATCGGTGTTGTAACCGTCTTTGTCGTAAGTGGTCTTGTAAGGATCACTTTGATATTCTTTCTCATACCCGGACGTCCTACTATAAGTGATGCTTGTATCGGTGCATCTTTCGTCTTCGGGAGTCTTTCGTGGCGAGTCGGCGTGAACTTTGTATCATCCCATGTGATGATAGTATCACCCAGCATAACTCCTGCATTGAGGAGATCATCGTTCGTGAAGGCTGCAACAAAGTAAGCCGAGCTATCAGGCAGTAACTGAAACACTCCACCGAGATCAACTCCGCTTGGTTTCTGATGTTTCTTGAACAGCTCCAGACCTGCATAGTATGCATACTCGCCGAGCGGAAGCGAATCAACTCCGGCAATATACTTTGTGTAGATATTCTTCAGGTTCGACTTCGTTGACTTCTCGATGAGTCCGATAAGCTCTTCATCTTTAAAGTGCTTGCCTTTTTTTGCTCGTTTGTAAAGGTCAAACATGGCATCATCAAGCGAGTACTTGCCGTTTGTTTGGTTGCGTATCTCGAGGTCAAGCATGAAGCCGATAAGCGGTCCTTTTGTATAGAATGTAGTTGCTTTGCCTAGGTTAAAATCACTTTCTTCCTTCGAGAGCTGCTCAAGCGATGCCTCCTTTGCATTCTTCGACATGTTCGTCTGGACGTACCAATTGACGATAGTGTTCTCAAAATCTTCATCACCAAGTATTCCGTATTTACTTAATAGTGAATGCGCATAATAATCGGTGATACCTTCCGAGAGCCATAGGGAAGTTGTCCTGACGGGCTGTGTATAATCGAACGGTCCGAGCTTTGTAGAGTGAATACGTTTCACGTTCCAGACATGGAAGAACTCATGCGATATGATGTGAGCATATTGATCTTTGATATTCTTCCATGGCATGTTCAGCATCAGGTATGCGCTGGAGTTAGCATGTTCTAATGCGCCGTTGGACATCGACGGCGACTTAAGGAAGGTTGGGGCGAAGATAAGGAATGAGTAGTTCTTGAACGGCGTATCACCCCAGAAATCCACCTGTGCCTTGACGATCTTCTTTGTTAACTCTTCGATAGAATCCATCGGGAAAGCTTTATCACTTGCGAGGACGATCTCGTACTTCGCGCCGTCATACTCAAAATTCCTGATGTTGAACTTTGGTCCTGCCATGATCGGCGCATCAACCAACACGTCATAATCCGGTGCTTTGAACTCGTTCGGCTTTGGAGATTCAAGAGCGCAATGAAGCGTCCAACCAATAGGTACAGTATATCGCACAACACTTGGGGTGTTCTTCTTATCATTGATGTAGCCGAAG
>DATDEW010000228.1:0-3100 GCA_036522935.1 Kapaibacterium sp. (SeqCode) | reverse complement strand
ACTACCTCTTGCATTGCACCGCGAACCTCAATAGCTTCGAGCCCCATGAACTTGCCGATACCTTTATCTTCATGAACCAGCAAGTCACCTCGCTTGAGGGAGCGAAGTTCACGGAGTGATATCCCTTTCGTTCGAGCACTCTTCTTTCTCCGTGATGCACCGACTCCCCTTCTTCTGCCAAATAGCTCATGCTCACAAAGAACGGCTATCTTGTATTCGTCAGAGAAAATGAATCCGGACGAGAGGGCCGGAATCTCATATTTTATTGATGACTTCTTCTCGGGTACAGACTCTTCATCGTTTGAGATGCTGATATCAGATTCTATGGCCGAGTGTATTTCTTCATCATTGCTTGTAAGGTCTTCGAGGCGATCAAGCAAGTCTCGTGACTCTGCAAGGATATACATCTGCCACTCGTCATGGACTAACCCATGCAGATACTCTTTGATGAATTTGAGGTTTGAATTAAAGCTTGGCTGCTTCTTCGTCTCGAAGTCAATAACGGCAGAATTTGGCGGCGGAAACTGCGAGAGCAAAAAATGCACGTTGTCATTAATAAAAGCGATCGCTTTCTCGGCTTGCAACTCTTCAAATTGTTTAAGGACAGCTTCAGGCTGCGAAACAACATACATCGCACCTTCAGGAATGTGGTCTGTCATAAGCGAGAGCTTCTCTATAGAATCCTCTTGCAATATATCAGCGACCAGATGCAATTCTTCGCGGTGCAATATCGAGCGCTGGCTGACAGAATCAAATTCACGGATGGATTCAACTGTATCACCCATAAACTCGATGCGGAATGGTGCTGTCTCCGTATAGGGGAATACATCGACGATGCCGCCACGAATAGCAAAGTCGCCACAGACCTCTACAAATTTCTTCTCATCAAAATGGCTCGCCCGCAGCCAACCGATAAATGTCTGAAAGTCTATATCTTCACCTCGGTGGACTGTCAGTAAATTCTTTGCAACCTGTTCTTTCGTAGGTATTGGAAGTGCAAATGTCTCGGCAGTGGTAATGATAAGGAGTGGTTCGGTACTTGTGCTTATTCTTTCTAGTGCCTCAAGTATCTGTGCATGAATATCAGTATCAGTATGATGTTTATAGAGTGCTTGCTTAATTGCAGAATCCTTATGTCCGCTCCCAACAAGAACAACCTGCTCTTCACCGATAAGCTTAACAACGTCATCGTATGTGCGCTCGGCTTCGGCTTCAGATTCGCACACTTCGAGAATGTATCGCTTCTCTTTCGTGAATAAAGATGTAAGAAGGACGCTGTCTGATGAACCTGCAAGACCGGTCAAGTAGACACCTCGTTCGTTTTTTGACGTCTTATCGAGAACCAGCTTCCATGCTTTGTGGCGCGTAAAAATGCTTGAAATATCCTTAAAAAGCTTTGTCATACGTTACGGGAAAACGCAAAATCCCGCCCCGAGACATCTCGGGCGGGTTTTGAACGCGTGATGTAACACAAGATTGCCTTAGAATGCTCCGTTTATGGGAGACTTGTCACTTCTTCGGGGTACGTGAGAGGACCGTCTTTGCGGGTACGTAGGTCATAGTACATTACCGTAAGTAGTGACGGGCTAAACGTGATAAAAAGAACAGTCGTTATGAGTGACTGAATAGAAGAAATTTGCATGAGAGAAATAAGCTCATCAATAGCTGCTTTGACATTCGTATGATCACCGGCAATGAGTCCTTTTATCATTTCAGCATTGGTCATATCAAATATACCAATGATCGCTTGGACAATTGTCTGAAAGACTATGATAATCATAAAGAGTACAATAACAATACCTACAATTCGCCAGAAGTGTCCTTGCGTAAGCGTCCAACTCCTATGCAACGACTCCCAAGGACCAAGATCCTCACTTACGAGTGCAGCTTGCGCAAACATGAGACGAACTCCTGTGAGTACAAGCATACCTACTGCAAATACTATAAGCAGTACTTCAAGTGCGACAGGCATGATCGCTGCGATACCGATCATTGCTCCGAACCCGAACAATAAGATAAATATCATAAGAAGATACATCAGAATGCTCATCCAGACATTACGACGTAATGTAGTTGTTAAAGCTGCAATGATGTTCAGCTTTCTCTCTTCAAAATATCGAATGCAAATATCAAGAATGAAGGTTGAGAGAAATATAGCGATGAGAATTGTGACAATTGATGCAAAGAATATCCCGTCAAAGATGCCGAAAATAGCTTCGGAGTTATCAACGAAGAAATCGCCCGTCTCTTCAAGATAGTTTCTACTGTCGATAGTAGCAACTGTACTAAGAGAGTCAGTTGCAATCTGCAAAGAGTCTATATGCGTAGTATTAGTTGCTATCTCCAAAGAGTCTACTTGTGTAGTGTCAGTTGCAATCTGCGAAGAGTCTACTTGCGTAGTATCAGCGACCTTCTTGATCTCGTCATCAATATCTACTTTAATATCAGGGAAGTATATCGCTAATAAGAGAGGGTTCTCTTCCTTTATCTCTTTAAGGACACCTGTTCTAAATGTAGACACGCTCGCTGAATCAAGTGGATAATCCTTTTCCAGGACCGTATATCCCCTTTCTACAACGCCTGAAATGCCCCATACATAGACAAATGTCGATGCAGCAGAAAGTATAAGTGCCACAATAGCTACACGCAGAAGAGTCTTCCAACTCATCTTGAACGTTTCATTGATAATGTCGCCAATATATAACGGTCTTGATGGTATCATGTAAGTTCTGCTTTCAATTGATCTTCGTTTAAGACGGCTATTCCTAGCTCTTGTGCCTTATCAAGTTTTGATCCGGCTTCTGTCCCTGCAACAACATAATCAGTTTTTTTGCTTACAGACCCGGTGACCTTGCCTCCTCGCAACTCTATCTCCTCTTTTGCCTCGTCGCGTGTCATTGTTGCCAGAGTACCGGTAAGGACAAATGTCTTGCCGGTAAAGAAGGCTGAGTCTTTAACCTCTTTCTTCTGAGAGGACTCACCGAATGCTAATCCGGATGCTTTTAACCTTGCAAGTATCGCTTGAAACTTCGGGCTTTGGAAGTAGTCATAAACGCTTTGGGCTATTTCAGGTCCTATGCCATCAACATTATCTACCTCT
>DATDEW010000227.1:0-6505 GCA_036522935.1 Kapaibacterium sp. (SeqCode) | reverse complement strand
CTATTGCCCAATAGAACTTTCCGAGGTTGCCCATCGGCGTAGCGCTGATGAACTTCATAAGCGTATCTTCATTGACATGAAGTTTCGCTTTGGTAAGACGTTTTGCAAACTGATCTTTACCTGATGATATTTGTAACCGCTGTTCCTCATTGAGGAAGTTGCGGATATGCTTTCTCGCTTTATGAGTGACGACGAATTGCTCCCAATCGGGGTTCGGCGTTTGGTTCTTTGAGGTGATGATCTCGACCTGTGCACCGGATGGCAACTTCGTATGAAGCGGGACGATCTTGCCGTTGAGTTTTGCACCAATAGTATGCATCCCGACCTGTGTGTGGATCTCAAAAGCAAAGTCAACTATCGTCGCGCCTTTGGGCAAAATTCGCAGGTCGCCCTTCGGCGTAAACACATATATTTCATCCTGATAGAGATTTAACCTAAAGCTTTCCATAAGCGCCTTAGGTGCATCATCTCCATGTTGATCGAAGACCTCTCTCACCCAATTTACCCAGTCCTCGATCTCGGGGTCGGTCTTGGTTACTTGCTCTTTATATTTCCAGTGCGCGGCAAGACCTTTCTCCGAAATTTCATGCATCTTCTTCGTGCGGATCTGCACCTCGACCATCTTCCCGCCCGGACCAATTACCGTCGTATGAATGGACTGGTACCCATTCTTCTTCGGGACGGAGATATAGTTCTTGAATCGCTCCGGTACAGGCGTATATATAGAAGAGATGATACCATAGACCGAGAAGCAATCGTTGTCATTCGGAGTATCGAGAATGATGCGAATAGCGAAGAGATCGTATAGGTCCTCGACTCTTGTCCCCTGTTTGAGCGTCTTATTATAGATAGAGAAGATATGCTTCGGGCGGCCGACGACCTCGTACTTCATCTTCTCGGCGTCGAGTGACTCTTTTATCGGGTCAATGAACTTCGAGATATAGTTCTCTCTATCGATTCGAGTCTCGACAAGTGACTTCTTGATCGAGTCGTATGCTTCCCTGTTGAGTACCTTGAAGGATAGATCCTCCAGCTCCCATTTAATCTTTGCAAGACCAAAGCGGTGGGCGAACGGTGCATAGACATCGAGCGTCTCCTTTGCCATGCGCATCTGGCGCTCGGGCGAGATATACTCGATGGTACGCATATTATGGAGGCGGTCGGCGAACTTCACGAGCATAACGCGGACATCGCTGACCATAGAGATAAGCATCTTGCGGTAGCTCTCCGCTTGGGTTATCTCTTTGGATTTGAAAATATCGGATATCTTCGTCGCGCCGTCTACGATATCGGCAACTTCCGGACCGAACTCCTCACGAATCTCGTCAATGCCGTAGGCAGTATCCTCGACCACATCATGGAGCAGTGCACAGGCGATCGAGACATCATCAAGCGGGACTTCGGTAGCGACGATCATCGCTACCTCAAAGGGATGAATAAAGTACGGCTCGCCGGAGGCGCGGCGGTCGCTCTTGTGGGCGTCATAGCAAAGCTTGAGCGCCTTCTTAATCATCGCCTCGTCGAAGCTCTTCAGGTTCTTGCGGCAGGCAGCAAGAAGCTCGTTCTCTTTCTCTTTATAAAAATTCTCCTCGTAGGTTTTGGCAATAGCCGCCCCATTCCCGCTCGGGGCGGGACTAACGGGCACAACCTGTTCACTTCGAAGTACTTCTGCCATACTCATTTAATACTATGGAGAGGAGAATCGTTTCAATTGAGGCGTTTTAGGGTGAAATACAACTTTTGAAGTGGTATTGGGTTACAAGTATATGAAAAATCACCTATTCATATTACTACTCTTATCGGCTGCTCTCTTCGGATGCGATAGTAGTTCTAACCCATCAAATAGTAAGGACGTACTCATGCCATTATTTCCGGGGCGTGAATGGTGTTATGATGTGGAGGGATATGCGCCGATTACCGCAGATAGCGGTGTCTGGAATTATGAGCATTGTGATTCTATAGAAAGTGTTCATGATATTAATGGCGAGCATTGGTATAGCCTTGCTGATAAACTGAATATTTTTTCACACTACATGACAAACAGAGCTGATGGTCTATGGAGTGGATCATCAGGAGGTATAGTAAGTGGAGTGCGTATGAAGCTATTATTCCCATTCCCTGCTGAAATTGGTACATCCCTTCCTCCTGATACAAATGATCATAGAATGGTGGATTCTTCAAATGGTTGGTATGAATATTATGATACCGTAGCAGGCGCCGTAACACTCGTTGAGAAAGATGTTATTTTGAAAGTACCGGCAGGATGGTTTGCTTGTTACCATTATCAGAAAGAGATGAGAAACATCCGTACCGGCGTGCTTTATTCTCGTGAAGACAATTATTACGCTGTTAACATTGGTCTGATTCAAAGTGAGATCTATAGGACCGATTCCGTCGGCACTCCCATTTCCACTCACCTTGCAAAACTAAAACGCATGAATTGGAGGTAACTACCTCAAAAATCAATGCCCTATTTGGAATCCTTCCATTTATTCCATATATTTGCAGGATACCATTTACTCTTTGTCCTTATGAAAAGAAATATACTCATCTGTTTGGCAACTACCCTCTTATTTACCGGGTGCAACAGTAATTCGTCAGAGCCTACCAATGCGAATGAAATATCTTACCTCAAGGTAGGAAATAAATGGATATATTCATTTACCGACTTTAACCCAGATGGTAGTATTGAAAGAACAATGATCGATTCTTTGGAAGTAATCGGTACAAGTGTCATCGATGGCAAGGAATACTTCCAGTTTTCCAAAGGTGGTTATCAGAGGGTAGATGAGCAAGGGTTATGGGCACGGAATATTAGCAATTCGAAAGAGATCCTAGGATTTAAATATCCAACATCGATCGGAGACAGGTGGGGATATGATACTTCGCTAATAATGTATGGTCAAAGTAGTCAAGACACGCAATACCTCTCCCGTGCTACACTCAAACTTGATACAACCATCCAAACAGAAGCAGGCACCTTCTCCTGTATTAAATATGTAGAAGAGAGCTATCTTAAAAGTGATGGTACACTATTTAATAGAGACTACCTTTTTGTTGACCCGAAAAAAGGGTTGGTTGAGGCCATTTCTTACGATGACGTAGACCCAATAACGAACAAGCTGTATAAAAGCTCAAGCTTGCATCTGATCAAGTTAGTCCAGAAATAGCGAGAACATTTACTTTGTTTTGACCATGGATATGAAAAAGATACTCGTCTTATTTGTTGCTCTTCTCATTGGCTGCAGCGAAGACTCTACAGGACCTACAGGGTCTTCGGGTTCGGCAGGCGAGATACTTCCTCTTACGGTCGGGAATACGTGGGAGTATGAACAGGCATATATAAATCCTTTCGATCAAACCGCCGACAAAGACACCATCTCCCTTTCGGTCTATGACTCTACCATGCGGCAAGATTCAATAATGATCTACTACGCAACAGACGGAGCTGTAGTATATAATGATGCAAGCGGACTCTGGAGCGCAAATGAAATAGATAATGCGCAATCGTCACTGCTCGCAAAGTACCCGGGATATAGCGGTGAGATCTTCAATAGAATTACCGTCTATGCGGGTGATGGTGACTCCGCATCTGCAAAAGTAAGGATAGAGTCAACTTCCCACTTAGCAAAAGTACCGGCCGGGTCATTTATTTGCTACAAGTACACTGCAGATTACATAAGCAAGCAAACCGGGAAAACTGTGCAGCGCATAAACGCATACTACGCCCCTAATATTGGTCTGGTCAAGCAGGAAGGATATTTCGTAATAGACACCAAAGGCACTTTAGGCCTGATAATCGAACGCAAACTTCTTAGTTATAGTATTATTCATTAGATTATGAAAAAGACCGTTTTGATCTTGCTTAGCTTAGTATGTGCATATAGCTTATCTGGATGCAGCGAAGACACAACGCTGACGACTAACATCGTCGTGCCGCTGGCGATCGGGAATGAGTGGGTGTATAAAACCATTGACTATCATAGCATGCATCGTGAATCCGACACACTTTATTTTGACACTGTAAAAATAGTACGTTCGGCATTTATCCATGGAGATACTATTTACTATACACGACGGAATGTTGGTTTCGCAAACAGAGCCGATGGATATTGGGGGACTAGAGTAAATCGTGATCTCTTACAAATAGTGTTCAAGCATCCATGCATCAAAGGTGAGATCTTCAGAGTGGATACTTTCCCTATCATACATTTTGATTCGTTAGGCAAAGAGATCACGTTCAATGTGCTTATCAAGTCCTCATGTGATAGTACATTTGTACCTATAACAGTACCTGCCGGCTCATTCCGCACAATTAAATATGAAGTTAATTTTGAATCACCCGTGATGGTATTTTCACAAAAGTCTATTTACTACGTTTGCCCTGGTGTTGGTATCGTCCTATCATATTTTTATATGTGGGATAAGTCGTTCTACTTAGCAAGGAAAGAAGAACTCGCTTCCTATCATTTCAACTGATCAGTTACACCCCCGTCATGATTAAACTCTTCTTTCTCCTGATAGCAATAGTCTTCCTAGCGGTTGGCTGTAGCGAAGACTCGACCGGACCCTCGTCGAATGGTGTCATCATGCCGCTGGCTGTTGGGAATGAGTGGGTCCAAAGGGTGACGATGTATTATCTTGACGGTTCGATAGATACTACATATTTGGACACTATACGAATACGAGACAAGGTGTTTGATGGCAGCGACACTATTTATCTTTTTAACAGTAATCTTGCTGGCGCAAATAGAAAGAACGGATATTATATTGCGCTTTCAGACTCGTTACAGATTATTGCAAAATATCCTGTATTTGCCGGTGAAGTATTCCGTCGGGATACTTCGATAGACGTTCCAGTATGGGATACGACAAGCATTAGAGATACCATTATCTCTAAGTTCCTCTGTAAAGAAACCAATACTTTTGTCAATGTAGCTGCTGGAAGTTTCTACTGCTATAAATATCAAATTCATACATCAGGAACATTCCGTGCAGATGCGGGCGCAAGTCCTGAATATATTGAAAATCTTATCGAGTACTACTATGCGCCCGGCATTGGAGAGGTAAAAAGCTACTCTTATGGATGGAAAGACTCTCTGGTTCTTATGAACAAGCGAGAACTTGTCTCCTATCATCTTAACTAATCATCGTAACTACTATGCCTATCAATCAAACACAAAAGAAAAAAATCATTTCCGTGCTCAATGTTTTTGAGACCGGAACGCCTGACGGGAAATATGACAACATCTCTATCTATGCCGACGGACCTGTCCGCGGCGGAGTGAAGATCCGTCAGATAACCTATGGCAGAAGCCAGACGACAGAGTACGGCAATATGAAGCGACTGCTTGAGCTATATATCGAACGGCAAGGGATGTACGCCGATCCGTTCTCGCAATACCTAAGTAAGATAGGCGGCAATAAGCCGTCGCTGAATACAAATCCTGCATTCAAGCAACTGCTCCGTGATGCGGCGCGCAATGATGTCGTGATGCGCCAGACGCAGGATGAATTCTTTGATATCTATTACTACCAACCTGCTCTTATATGGTTCGAGGGGAATAAATTCACCGAGGCGTTGAGCTTGCTAGTTATCTACGATAGCTTTATTCATTCCGGAAGCATACTTGGTTTTCTGCGTCAACGATTTGCGGAGCGCACTCCGTCAAATGGCGGCAATGAAAAGAAATGGATAGAGCAGTATGTTAACACGCGGCATGACTGGCTCAAGACTCACTCTAACACCATCTTGCAAAATACTATCTACCGTACTAACTGCTTCAAGAAACAGATAGCAAACGGTAACTGGAATTTAGCACAGGCCGTGAATGCGAATGGGGTGAATGTAGTTTAAGATATTCACTCCTTCGGAACGACATTCTCTTCTATGAACTTGTATAGTTATACATTTTACAGGAGAGAATGCACGGGGAATTTCCAATTGTACTTAATATTACTATTGCTTTAGTTGTCGCTTTAGCAGGTGGACTCGCTGCGCGGTGGCTGCGTCTTCCCGCCATTATTGGATATCTCGTTGCAGGTGTCGTTATTGGCCCTTTTACTCCCGGTTTTGTCGGCGATCACCACACGATCAGCCAACTCGCTGAACTTGGCGTTGTCTTTCTTCTCTTTGGCGTTGGTCTTCATTTTTCATTAAAAGACCTTTGGAATGCCCGAAAGGTTGCTGTCCCCGGTGCTATCATTCAAATGGTAGCTGCAACTTCTGTGATGGTTCTTGTCGCAACAGCATGGGGATGGTCATTTCAAGCGGGACTGCTGATGGGGCTGTCAATATCAATTGCAAGCACTGTCGTTTTGCTTCGCAACTTGATGGATAATAACCTCCTCCATACTTCGCATGGACAACTTGCTGTTGCATGGCTTATCATGGAAGACATTGCAACTGTACTCATCCTCGTTTTGCTTCCTGCCTTCGCGGTAAAAAGCGACGACTCACTTGTCTTGAATGGGGTTATCGCTATCAGCAAGGCAGTTGCATTCT
>DATDEW010000226.1:0-3206 GCA_036522935.1 Kapaibacterium sp. (SeqCode) | reverse complement strand
CGAGCGTTTCTTCCTTCACAACATTACCTAACACATCTAACACTTCTGCTCTAACACTTCCGCTTGCGGCGAGATCAAACGTTACCGTTATATCGCTCTTGGTCGGGTTTGGCTTTAACGAGATGACCGTCAGTATCGGCTTACCGCCGAGATGACGCGAGAGGAGCGAATCACCGCACATCAGCTCAAGCGTGAAGGGTGTGCCGTCGCCTGTTGCCGAAAGCGTGCAGCGTTCGTAGTCGGGGTCTTGGGGGTTTAAGTTGATAGCTGATAGTTCGATAGTTGTGATAGTTGTATCACTCACGTAGGGACGCATCGGCAGGCGCAGGATGCTCACCGCAGGGTCAAGCGTCATGTTAGTGCCTGTGATAACGAAAGGATAGCGTGTGAGCTTCCCGACTGGTGTTGAAGGATTCATTTGAATCGTTGCACCTGCAATCCCCGTCGAGTAGTTCGTAAGCGGCTCAAGCACATCAGCGTCGAGCGTTACGTCGAAGCGTATCTCGGCAAGCCCCTTATTCACCGCCGCTTTATCCGGGGTTACGCGAAGCTCCGTCGTCTCCTCCGTGGTTACTGATGGTTTTGTCAGCGTTGCAAGGAAGGAGAGTGAGTCCTTCGTTGCCGATGGATACCCATAGAGCGAAATGATGGTATCATACTCGTATTCATAGAGTCGGAATTTCAATGCCAACTTCGCCGTATCATATCCCGCTCCGTTATAGATAACTGTAGCCGAATCAGCATGTGCCGTTACTTGAAAACTTGTAGAACCCGTTACTGTCGCAGAAACAAGTTCGCTTTTTGCTCCGATGCAGCTATCAGTAAGCGAATAGTAAATAGTCTGTTCTTTGCCATAACAAGTAGATGACATTAGAGAAAGAGAAGTATCGCTTATACTTGGTATGAAAGCAGATTGCGGTGGTTGATATTTTCCTATCACTGTAACTACCGTATCAAACTCTTTCCATCCAAGCTTATACTTTAATCGTATCGTGGCAGTATCAGTAATAGAGCCATCTGCAATGGTATGATAAGTAACAGGCAGTGTATCATTAGGATGTATTGCTCTTGGAAACGAACCAGCAGTAATGTCAAACTGATTTGAGCCGCTAATTGACACATCAATGAGTGTAGCCTGCCTACCATTACAGGAATCAAAGAGTGTATATTTAAGTGTGTCTATAACTGATGAACAGTTAGTCGTTGTCAAGCGCAATGTGTCTTTTGATAGTATTGGTTTCGAGTTTGAGCCGATACCAGATGTATTGAGCCAAAGACCTCCATACTTATCAGCTGCATAAATGAAAGTGTCACGTACATAGAACTTGGTGTCATTGTCCCCAGTCGGTCCGCAAATACCGAAAAAAATTTTGCCGGAATCTTGTGACATCATTATCCCTTCGCTTTGATCTCTGTATGTTTGAAAAAATAGTGTCATATTTAATCCAGCTTGTATTGTCCCAGTAACAGCATCAGCAGCAATAATAGGGTATTGAAAGAGTCTATCCCATGTTTTACCCCCATCCAGGGAACGGTGAACAGCACAAGGAACACCAATGACAGAATACTCATGAATTGCAAAAAAGATATTAGTATTTTTTATACCAACTGGTTGAAATGATTCAGATATAAAGTATGACCAATTCCATGTTTGTCCCCCGTCTTCAGTATAAAGCATATCCGCAAAATTTCCTCCACTAGAATTTGTAAGTATGCCATGTCTATCATCGGAAAAAGTAATGCCTATTGCAGCCCCGAAATCAGCTCGGGATACAACTGTAAAACTTTGTCCGTTATTGGTTGAGTAGCCGTATCCTCCACTATTTGCCATTAGCAATAATCCTGAAAAATTTGAGTAGTATATTCCATATGATCCATCAGAGTTTCGTTGGTGACTCCAAGAAACACCGCCGTCAAGAGTTCTGTATATGCCTTCAGAGGAAGAAAAACCACAAAACCATCCCTCATTACTATCTTTAAATGTAAAAGAATAAGGAGTGATGTAGCTACCCAATGTATTTTTAGGGTAGACTATTGGTGTCCAGTTCTTTCCACCATCGTTAGTTTTCCATAATTTGCTTACGGGTTGTACAGGAGATACTGCACTTGTACCTACAAATCCTATCTCTGGAATCGGTGTGTAATCCCGAAAGTAGACTGAAACAACAGGGTTGCCGAAGTCATAGAGTTTTGACCATTGCGCAATACAATTTGATTGGTAAAGAATATAAATTAATAGTATATAAAAAACTCTCATAGAATTTTGCTTTTAAAGTTATGCAGCAGAGAAGTATATCCCTGCTGCATATAGATTAAACCTTACTCTCTACCTAAGACTTGAAACATAAAATCACCGTCAAAGGAGTTGCAAATAAGCGTTGGTGTAGGGAGTGGGTTAATAGTCTGTTTTGAAATACGAATTTCAATTATATTCTTTCCATTATCAATAAACACAGGTGAGGCGTTAATGAACAGACAATTGTGGTCATCCTTGTTCTCAATTGTTGCAACTACAGAGCTACCATGTTCAATTAAGATTGGTGATGAACTATACGGGTCAACATAGTCCAAGACTATTCTATATACTCCAAGGCCAGTCCGTTTTGTAATTGTCGAGGTGCTATCAACTCCGAAGCTTGTGATTAGTTTATTTGCCTCAAACCTACCCCATGCGATAGGGGTGTTGTCCATATACCTTGCGCCTCTGATAGCAGGGCGTGTGGAGAAGAATGAAGTATCTGGTGGAGTAAACGCTGTAGCACCTTCATTTTTTCCGAGATTATCGAATACTATTGCATGTCCGTTATCAGAAATCTCATAAGCATTGCTTCGAATTAGTTTTGATGTGTGGTCAAGTCTTCCTCCGTTCCCAACAACAAAAATTGGGTAATTTCTATCGGTGGGAAATGTTGGAGGGTTTCCAGAGCTCAGAACATTTGCTAACCTATCAGTAGGCCACATGCTGTTATCGTATTGCAAGTTGAAGCGACCTACGGCAGTTTGATGATCGTATGCAGTTAATTGCATACCACCTGGTATTGTAGAGTATGCCCCAACCGCATGGTTTAGTCGTCCACCTCCAATTGTTGCGTAGTGCATATGAGCACAGTTCAACAAGCCACCACCGATACTTGCAAAATCTGGGTTCTCAATATTCAGAGGCATCGAAGAGTCAGGAAACCAGATTCTATCTAAGGTAACAAAAT
>DATDEW010000225.1:0-11343 GCA_036522935.1 Kapaibacterium sp. (SeqCode) | reverse complement strand
TCAGCGCGATATTCTTCGCAGGGTTCGAGATGGCAAAGGTATTTATACCATCGAAGAAGGCAGCTGTCGCGGCATGAAAGAGAATCTCAACAACATAACAATTGTAATGTGACGAAAAGGGCTTCTATAGGAAGCCCTTTTTTTCGGATAAAAAAGTATGCAGGCACGATTAGCATTAGAAAATGGCGAGATACTTCGCGGCAAAGGCTTCGGCGCACTTGATAAAGGTCGCGGCGAAGGGGAAGTAGTCTTTACAACGGCGCTCACAGGGTATCAGGAGATTCTGACCGATCCGTCCTATGCCTACCAGATCGTTACAATGACGAACCCGCTTCAAGGTAATTATGGCGTCAACGACGAAGACCTTGAGAGCAGCAAGCCGTATGTTGGAGGTTTTGTGGTACGCGAATTATCGGAAATATATTCCAATTGGCGTGCCGAGACAAGTTTAGATTCATTCTTGAAGAAGCATGGAGTAGTTGGTATTGAAGGACTTGATACCCGCATGCTCGTGCGTATCCTTCGTACGCAAGGCGCGCTTCGCGGCGTGATATCGGTCGAGGATAAGTCCGATGAAGAACTGGTGGAATCTGCGCGTCAGATTCCGGTGATGAGCGGGCTTGATCTCACCAAAGGTGTTACGACAAAGACAAGTTATCAGGTTAATAAGAACGGCAAGAATGCGCCTCATGTCGTCGTTATGGATTTTGGTATCAAGGAGAATATTCTTCATAAACTTCGCGATCATGGTGCAAACCTTACCGTCGTGCCTTCGACGACTTCATTCGAGGAAATAAAAGGATTGAAACCCGACGGTGTATTCCTATCGAACGGTCCTGGCGATCCGGAAGCGGTAACTGATGGTATTGAAACTGTGAAGTCGCTTATAGCATCTGAGAGTTATCCGATATTCGGAATATGCCTCGGCCATCAGCTTCTCTCACTTGCGCTAGGCGGGGAGACATATAAGCTAAAGTTTGGTCATCGTGGCGCGAATCATCCGGTAAAGAATCTTAAGACAAA
The DNA here is from genome assembly GCA_036522935.1 of Kapaibacterium sp. (SeqCode). Lineage (GTDB taxonomy): Bacteria > Bacteroidota > Ignavibacteria > Palsa-1295 > Palsa-1295 > DATDEW01. Next base: position 10,320 of record DATDEW010000225.1, on the reverse strand, counting down.
CACTATTGAGATAACATCACAGAATCATGGCTTTGCTGTGAACCCTGATACCATGCCTGATACATGTGAGCTGACGCATGTCAATCTCAATGATCATACGCTCGAAGGTTTCCGTCATAAGACGCTTCCGATATTCGCCGTGCAATATCACCCGGAAGCATCACCAGGACCTCACGAGAGCGATTATCTCTTTGATGAGTTTTTAGATAGCTTGCGGGGATAAGGACTCGAGGACTTTGCGCGCGCATATTTGTCCGTTGCGGACTGCGCCTTCTATTGTCATTGGCAGCGAGTTCTGCGCTAAGTCACCTGCGAAGTAAATATTTTTCTCTTCAGAAGTTCTATTCGGTCTAAGCTTTTGATTGTCAGGAGTGAGGAGAACGGTTGCTCGTTTCTCTTTAATGATCTTTGAATGAACAAGCGTTGCATACTTCGCGCTTGGTATGGTTTGCAAAATATCCTTCCAAAGAATATCGGTTATCTCGTCATTCGTTTTATGTACAAGTTCCTCACCTGCGCTTACCGTACATGCAATGAGCTGCTTTGCAAATCTTGATGGTTTAGGAAAACACCATTGAAGGGATGTACCAATGAATCCATTGATCGGGGCGTCAAGTATTTTTCTATCAACCCAAAAGTATACGTTCACAATAGGGGAGTATGTGAATCCTTCGGAGCGTGTGAAGTTGGTTGCCGCATCAATTGCCGCGTCATAGACTTCTATCGTCTTTCCGTCTTCGCCAAGTATGTGTGCAAGTCCGTTGACACGGGTGAGTCCGCCAATGACTGCACCATACTTTATCTCACATTTCTTTTTTGATAAATATTCAAGTGCAGGGTCGATGAGAAGTTCTGATAATCCAACTTTCGGAAAAAGTATCTGACTATATCTTCTATCATGGAAGAATATTACTCGCATGATATTGATAAACACCTGCGCGCTTGCTTTGCTTGTGGGGGCATTCATTGTAGCAAGGATTATCGGCTCCCATAGCTTTTTGACAAGTGTTTCCGGTTGCTTTGTTTTTACAAAGAGCGAATCACATGTCATGTCGTGTGAATTCTTATCATGTGCGAAGAGGAGTATATCGATCCCGAACCGTATTGCCGCAGACTTCTCGAATCCTGCTAGAAGTGATGAGCGCATGATACCAACGAGAAGATTTACTGGAGTAGGGATATACTTTGGTAGCGATAATGAAAGAGATGATCCGCCTGTAAAATGAAACGGTATCTCAAGTGATAAGCTTCGCTCGATTTTATTGTATGAACCGATAGCTTTAAGGTAATCAATAGTAGATGTGTAACATCCCATGAGCAGATGCTGGCCATTGTCGAGTGTGTCACCGGTTTCGTTATCGACAAATGAGCGTGTTCTGCCGCCCGCCTCGCGGCGTGCTTCATAGATCGCAACCTCTATGTCGGTGTCATATTCATGTGAAAGCTCGAACAACTCGACCGCTGCCGCTAAGCCGCTCACACCAGCACCGATAATGGCTACTCTTCGTTTCAAATGATTGTTAATTTCTTCGGAATGCAACAACGAAAAAAGACAACAAGGAAATTCATTAAAGAGGACGAACTCCCGAAGAAAACAGAGTTGTCGTTCTACGACAAGGTATATATTGTTGCCTCACAGATCCCAAAAGGGAAGGTAACGAGTTACGGTGCTATTGCAAAGAAGCTCGGGATGCGAAGCTCCGCAAGGCTTGTAGGACATGCGATGGGTGCAATACCCGATGACTTAGAGATTCCCGCTCACCGTGTCATCAATAGCGCAGGGGCATTATCCGCCGCGCATAAATTTGGTGGTTATGAGAGAATGCGCTGGCTCTTAGAAAGAGAAGGAATAACCTTCAAAGGTGAAAGAGTAGATATGAAAAAGCATTTATGGGTTCCTTAGTGTTACCCATGCATCATTGCTGTTGTGCCTAATCCACCAACTAACTCCGCTTCAAAGTTCTCCATCTCTTCTAAGCGAGTTTGAACGACTTCATCTTTAAAGTAGAGTTTTGCTATACGAATGAACTCATTGCGATGCCTCGCCTCGGATGCAAGCAATGAGCGATAGAACTCTGTAAGCTCTGTATCTTCAATGCTTTCAGAGAGAAGTTTGAACCGTTCGCACGAACGCGCTTCAATTAATGATGAGACAATGAGAGTGTCAAGAAATTTTTGTGGCTCGGTCTTGCGTATTTGGGTATGAAGCGCTTGGGCATAGCTGTCACCGAAGTCATGGGCGAAAGGGATGCCACGTTCTTCCATTTTTCGTAGCACCATTCGGAAATGGGACATTTCCTCAATGGCAAGCTCAGTCATTTCATGGACGAGCTCCGCCCGTTTAGGGTAGCGATTCAAGAGCATGATAGCCATAAGGGCGGCCTTCTTTTCACAGTGTGCATGATCCACCAAAATGGCAGGAATGTCGCCTTTTACCTTTTCGAGCCACTGGGGATTTGTATCGCATTTAAGTCCGAGCATACCCCAAAAACAGATTTTTTTTAGCTAAACTCCCAACTGACCTGAAAAAATGACATTTTGTGAACAAAATAACGGGTAAAATGTGTAAAAACGTCAAAATTCGTCTCTTTTCGTGAACTTTGTAAAAAATAATAGCATTATAATAGACAGTTGATTAAGCGAAAACCACGAGAGATCGGGTGTTGTGTATATAAATTCGCACATTTTTTCATTTTTTTTGTAACTTTGAGGTTGCTTAATAGTTTTAACTAAGAGGGGTTCTAGCACATCCTTCTATTTTTCAGGGTTACGAACATACTTTCTTCCATTCACTCTACATACAAACAGGTATGAAAAGAACATTATCGCTACTGTTGCTTGTGCTTTCACTTGCATTTGTGATGCCAAACAAGTCCAGTGCTCAAGGTACTCCATCGGAGGGCAAAGATTACTATCTTGGTTTCCTCTACCCCAGCTTTAACCGCGTTATCCCGGCATTTTCTGCAGGTTTCTTTCGCATTTATGCGATCATAAGCACATTTCAGGATAACACAGCTTATGTATCGTACTTCGATGAAAATGGTAACGAAGAAGCTGCACAACCTTATGCAATACAGGCAAGAAAAGCAGTACAGATACCGTTAAGTGTTGCGAAACTGCGTATGACCGATCCCGGCGATCTGATCAAAGAGTACAAAGCATTGCACATCACAGCAAAGAAGCCGATCAATGTGCAGTTCTTTAGCTCCGGTGGTTCATCATGTGGAATGTATCTTTGTTTGCCGACAAATGGTCTCGGAACAAAGTATGTAGTACAAAGCTATTTTGACAATCCAGATGGTGAACTTGCAATGCTTGGCGGACGTGGTCCAGCAGAACTTGATGTCGCTTGCGGATACTTCATGGTCATCGGTGCTTATAACGGAACGAGTGTAACGATCACACCAACCTCTACAACCCAGGGAGGTAAGCATCCTGGTGTAATTAGTGGACCTGGCTCCAGCGGTGCCCCTCAGCCATACACGATCTCTCTTAATCGTGGACAATGCTACATGGTTAAGTCTCATTGCGGGTCAAACGATAATGATATCTCGGGTACTATCGTTGAATCTGATAGACCTGTTGCTGTTATGTCCGGACATGAGAACATGGGCTACGGAAGTGTCAGTGGCCGCTCGCTTGAAGGACGTGACTACATGGTCGAGCAAATGATGCCTGTTGACTACTGGGATAACACAGGGTATGTATCGATTCCGATGGTCGACTCAGACCCTTATAATGCAGATGCAACCGGTGAAAACTATCGTACGTATACCTACGATCTCAACGGTGCTCGTATCGATATGAGCATTGCAGGATTCCAGGGTACAGCTACTATGGATATCGGTCGTTATAATGTCCGTGATAAGTTTGAGGTAGAGTCGCCGGTAGATTTTTCATCGAATGACGGTGCAGGCGGACTTGGTAATAAATTTGCAGTATCAATGATAGATATTGCAAACCAAAGCGCAAAGCAGCCGTTCCCACGTCCGAGCATGATGACGATCATCCCGATGTCACGCTGGCGTAATGCGTATCTTTGGTTCGTACCATCGAACGTAGATGAGCGCTTACAGGCATATTACATAAATGTCATTGGTCCAAAAGCAAAATTTGATTCTATCTTTATTTCCAAAGGAGGGCAGAAAGATGTGCTGATAGGGCAGGCCGGCCTCGCAGTTGTTAAAGTATATCAGAACATCCCTAATCATCCGGAGCTGATTGGTAAAACGTTTAAGGTTGTTCCCGGTAGCTATTATGCCCGCGCTAATTTCCCGTTCATGATCTATCACTATGGTAACCGCGCGATCGATGCTGACGGCGATCTTGGAGATTTCGATAATGACGATAACTTCTTTGCGTATGCATTGCCGCTTGGTGCCGTGCTCGGAACCGGTGATACAGCGAGGATGACCATTACGGTTGATACACTTTGTACGGGATGGAAGATCTGTGCAACTGACCACAGTCCAAATGGTGGGATCAAGAGTGCCTTCCTTGCCGATGATCCGATCGGTGACATATATCCATATGACCCGAAAGTACGTGGGCCATACCAGTACTACAATACGTCATTTACACCTGATCTTGATCCGAACGCAACGCGTGAGATCATCTTTGAAGGTTTAGATACAACGGAGTGTTTTGATGTGACGATCGATAATATCGGTAAGGATGGGTATGCACCTATTATGATCACCGATAGTAAAGGTAACGGTAAGATGATCGAGCTTTACTATAAGAAAGCAGCGGTTGCATATAATCCATCACCTGATACCGTTACAAGCTTCGGTCTTATAGGTATCGGTGATGTGGTCGATAAAACATTTATCTTTGATAACCTTCCTGCTTCGAAAAAGCAATATATCATTGATCTCGTTGAGTTGATCAAGAAGACACCGGGCTATGAAATAATTTCTATTGTACCGCCGCTGACAGCGAATATTGCTCCGAAAGATACGAACGGTAATTCGGGTCGATTTGAGATCAAGGTACGCTTCACGGCAAAAGATACCGGTACATTTGTCGATAGCTTGAAGATGAGAACCGATTGCTTCACGACCTACTGGCCTCTTGAGGTACGTGTAGGAACGGGTATAATCATAACCTCCGACCATGACTTTGGAAACGTTATTGTCGGATCTACCGCCTGTACGGATACGATCAAGATCCACAATATCGGGAATATGCCGTTCACATTGACACCTGGGTATGTGCTTTTTGACAATGTAGATTTCTCCTACAACGGAAAAGTGACAACCAGCAATAATAGGGAACAGGATCTCCCTGTGGTCATAAAGCCAGGTGATTGGGTAAAGATACGAGTATGCTTCACACCGCATGCATCGGGTCTTGATTCAACGGATCTTCTCCATAAGACGGATATTAAAGCACCGTATGAGCATACTATTAAGGATGTCAATCATCTTTATGGTACCGGTATTAAGCCTGGTGTTAACTGGGATAGACCCAAGGACTCACTTACAGTAACCTGTGAAGATATAGATACAAGTCGCCGTTATTTGATCAATTCAAGTACAGCAGAGATTCGTATCGATAGTATCTTTATTGCAGGACCTGATGCCGCGCAGTTCAAGATCATCGGTATACAGAATGCGCTCGAGCTTGGTATTAGTGTAGGAGATTCTATATGGGTAGACTTTACCTTCCAGGCAGACTTGAGCAAGCCGTATACAGATATCCGTAATGCGTACTTAATAGCAACGAACACCTTTGATAAGGGTGAACCGGATACCGTTGATCTTATCGGTAGAATGCTTCATGCTGAGATAACTCTCAATCCATCAGCCGTGATCGATCTTGGTAATATACCGTTTGGGGTACCTTCTACAGGCGGATTCTCTCTGACGAACACCGGTGATGCACCACTTATCATCACAGGTATTGATATGCCAAATCCGTGGATGACTGATCTCCAGCCGCCGATCTCGTTGCCGGATACGATCATGCCCGGTGAGGCTATTCCGTATTTCTTCGAGATAACCCCGAATGCGTATCTTGATACAACAGTAACGCTGTACTTCATGACAACGGTACATTCGCTTTGCACGCCGAACCAGCAGATACAGATACATTACGTCGTATCGAACAAGAAGGTAGCAACGACGGGGTTCCAATCAACCCCAACGTATGTTGATTGCCGTCAGGGAACATATAATGTTTCGATCACGAATGAAGGTACGGTGCCTCTGAATCTCTTATCGGTAGAGATCATCAATGAAACACCCGGCTATACTGATGCAGATCAGTTCGTCTTTGAGTCAAATGGCCAGAGATTGATCACGTATCAGACACCGATCGTTCTTACTCCTGTTAATGGTAAACAGATCATTCCGACGCTTTTCAAGCCAACGCGCGAAGGCCAGCTTAGCGCGCGTGTACGCTTTGTTTATGACAGTGCGGGCATTACCAAGGATACCATTATGAATATCATAACAGGTACCGGCGTAAAGCTTGACAACATATTCTCAGCCCAGAACCCAGCCGGTGTCGGAGTGAACTATGTAGCAAAGACGGGTGAACCGTTCCGCTTACCTGTTCGCTTCAATGACGCAGTTGAGCAGCCTGCAGATGTCTATGGTGTACGGGTAAATGTCACCTACAAGCGCGATGTTATTGACTTCAAGGATGTCGAAGGTATGGGACCGTATGGTGCTACGTATACCGGCCCTGTGTATAATGGCGATGGTACAGAGACATTGACGATCACAGCTATGGCAGGTCAGCAAGTACTCAATCCTGATGTATTTGCAGAGGTGATCTTCCAGGTGATGGTTGCAAAGGACTCAACGACGGATATTATGGTATCCGACGGTGAATTCCTTGGTCAGGATGGCTCTACGCTCTGTTACTTCGATAAGCAGTACTTGCCTGGTCAGTTCGCTGCAGAATACCAGTGCGGTGACGAATCGATCTCTGAATACATGAACGGCAGGAACCCGACCCGTATCGTTCAGGTATCACCGAACCCATCGACACCGGCAGGTAATATCAAGGTTCTCTATGATGTGAACATTGATGAGCTTCCGGTAACGATTGAACTCTTTAATGCGCTTGGTGCGAAGGTTCGTACGATCCAGACGAATTCCGTCTTACGTAAGGGTACCTATAAAGCAAGCTTTGATACGAAGGGGATCCCGACAGGTACCTACACATTACGTGTAACCTCACCGGAGTCTTCACAGACAGAGACCTTTGTTATCACTAAGTAATAAGCTCTTCGGTCAGCCAACCGCTTGACCAATAGAAAAAAGGTATTCATGGGGGAAACACTCCATGAATACCTTTTCTCGTTCTTTGGTGTTGATAATCCTGATAGTTTAATAGTTAATATAGGTGATTTATGAAACAGATCGTAACCTCCGTATTTCTTTTATTGGTACTTACGGGTTCGTGCTTTGCACAGGGTGATCCTATACTCTGGAGTCAAACACTCGGACCAAATGGCGGCAATGTAACATGTGTCTGCGTCGACTCCGCCAATACTATGTATGTTAGCACTCAGGTAGCAGGTATGTTTCGTTCAACAAACAAAGGCGATACCTGGCATGCTGTTAATCGCGGCCTAAAGCGTCTTCAAGGAAAGCAGATCGTTAGCGACGGTGGACAGTATGTCTATGCAATGACATACTATAGCGAGATACTACGTCTTGGTGATTTTGAATTGGGCTGGAAGGAGCTTCCGGTTACGGTAGACGACACGGTCGTCGTTTCATTCTCGCAAATGGCAGCAGGGAAGAACGGATACATCTTTATATCAACGGCAGGGCATGGCATCATGCGAACGACCGATCATGGCGACTCATGGCATAAACTTGGTGACGCTGCATTTCGGAGCCAGACATTCCTCTATGTAACTGTTGCAGCAAATGGCGATGTCTATGGAGTTCAGTTCAAGAACGGCTCGGATTCCAACTATGTGTATAAGTCAGTCGATAATGGCGTAACGTGGGTGAAACTTTTGAAGGAAATACCAACGGTTGAAGACCCGTTCTGTATTGCTATTGCACATGACAATAGTATCCTATTAGGTACGTACTGGGGCCATGTCTTCCGTTCAGCCGATGGTGGTAATTCATGGAATGAGGTTTTTACTCACCCGAATACCCACAACATCGAGTTTATCCTTCGGGGCGATCATAATGATAAAAATGCGCTCTATATGACGACACACAGTAACTTACAGGGACAGATACAGACCAAGACAGGGGGGTTCTTCCGCTCGGTAGATAATGGTGCGACATGGGTACTCCGTGATGGTACAGAACATGGTGAAAGCAAGTTTTGGATAGCAGAGACGAAAGACGGAGATATCTTTCATTCAAGTGTACCATTGGGGCTGATCAAAAGTACAAGTGAAGACCAAGGCGCACAATGGTTTGATAAGAATAATGGCATTTTAGCACAATTCGTTGACGGTGTAGCCGTGAACTCACAAGGCGATGTTTTTTCTGTCACTCAGTTTGCCATGAATCGCTCCACAAATGGAGGACAGCTCTGGCAAGAACTTAATTTTATTTCACGTGAAGCATTCAGACCACCGCTCCTTTATGTTGCAAATAATGACATATTGTTTCATGGTTCCTATTATGGTTTATTCCGCTCTATTAATGACGGTGACTCATGGGATCAGGTGCTTTTTGAAGACACGACCGTTAAAAGCAATCTTATTTATGATGTAGAGCAAGGATCGAATGGTGATATCTTTGCTGCGAGCTTTAATACCGGACTAATGGTATCGAAAGATCAAGGTGTAACATGGAGCAAAGTCCCGAATATCGATCCGCGCGAACGCATGACAGCTATCGGATGTGCTGCGAACGGAGTAATGTTGTGTGCTAATGAAGCAACTGAGTTTTTTTTATCGGAAAATCACGGTATCAATTGGGAGATAGCTTCGCAAGACAACAATGGATGCTCACAGATAGATGCTCATCCCAGCGGTGCATTTATTGCTCGTTTTGGCTTTCATATAGATATTTCGCACGATAACGGCAAAACGTGGCAATGGATATTCCCTGATTCGGCTCATGCAGCTCAACGGCAGGATTGGATCACATACTCAACGTTTGTAGACCGCTACGGTGCTATTCTTGTTACCACCGATAGCGGTATTTTCCGCTCAAAAGTTGAGCCGTATAACGAGTGGGAATTCGTTGCACGCGGGCTTACCGCACCTGATTATGCACTGACAAACTTTACCAATGTCAGTGAGCTTGCACAAAATAAGAATACCGGAGTTTTTTATGCGGCTTCCAGGGGGCAAAGTATCTACAGGTCAACAGTTGATCTTGGTGTGCGTTCTTCGGCGGCAAATGTTACATCAGCAAAGCAAAACTACCCGAATCCTTTTTCCGGACATACAACAATTCCTTTGGAAGTGAAAGAGCAGGGGAAGGTTGTAGTAACGATCTCGAATGTCGTTGGTTCGTTCAGGCGTGTCGTTGCAAATGAGTTCTTTGCTCAAGGGAGGCATGAACTATCACTTGCCGCTGATGGCTTCCCGACAGGAAGCTATCTCTATACCATTGAGTATCCGGATGGCAGCCGTGAGTCTAACATGATGATGCTAACGAAGTAAATCTTTCAGTGATAATATAAAAGGCGCGGATATTGCTATCCGCGCCTTTTTTCTTTGTATCGGTGAGAGCTATGTTGCTAGCGAATAATTGCCATGTTCTCTTCATCGAGAAGAGCGCCGTTCTCATAAATGCGTACAAGGTACATGCCTTGTGCAAGTCCTGATGTAATAACATTCATCGAATTCTTCCCCTCGGTGACTCTTTCATTTGCGAGGTTTATTGCTATTTTACCATTCATATCAATAATAACAATATTGATAGTAGCAGCTCGTTCGCTCGTTAATAACAGCGCCGCGTACTCGCGAGCGGGATTTGGAGAGATACTCATGCTAAAGCGGAAGCTTGATACTTCCGATACGCTAACGATCGGCACTTCTTTGCCAGTCCCTGTAAGCGCTACATCTATTGGCGAGCCCTCACTTGCAGTAAAGGTGATAGTGCCACTCTCTGTCTGAACAAGGGTCGGAGCGAAGATGACGGTAACAGTCGCCATACTATCAGGCGCGAGCGAGAATGGAGTCGATTTATCTACGTTCATCGTGAATGTAGAGCTGCCAGTCTTTACAATCGAGTTGATGGTGGTTGGTGCTGTTCCGCCATTCTTGATCGTAAAGCTCTGTGGTGCGGAAATAGTCATCGTATCAAGTTCGCCAAAGTTCAGTGCATTTGGCTCAACGATAAGCTTCGAGTCAATACCTTTACCGCTCAAGCTAATGGT
>DATDEW010000224.1:0-2343 GCA_036522935.1 Kapaibacterium sp. (SeqCode) | reverse complement strand
CAAAGTCCAGCCGCTCATTTGTTATGCCGTTCGCCGAAGGGGTTACTCCCGAGAGTATTCACTTGAGCTATTCCCGAGATTCGCAGTACGGACAGGTCGGTGGATACATCTCGCGCTATAGTCAGGTACTTATAGCATTCTGGGATGGTAAACGTCTTGAACTCCAGGGCGGTACATCAAGTGTCGTCAGGATGAAACTCGAAGGCAAGGAAGAACTTGAAGAAGCCGTTCAGAATCCGCTCGACCCACCGGAATCCGGTCCGGTCTATCAGATCGTTACTCCGCGACAAGGTCATGAAGGCACAGAAGGTGAGCCGTTAACAGTGAAGATGTGTTATCCTGACGGGTATGATGACGAAGAAGCAGCTACACGTTCTCATCTTCGCATTTATGACCAGATCGAACTCTTCAATAGCGATGCTGTACTATTTGCAGATAAACTCAAGTCCGAAAGAGAGCAGAGTAAGAAGTATGTATTCCCGCCCGAGCATTATGAAAGTCTCTCCCCCGCGCTGCGTGAAACCATAGATAACTTTACACTTGCTGATACGCTGGCAAGTCATTTCCAGAAATACACCATTCGTGCATTTCAAGGATTGTTCTTACTCGTGTTCGTAGCAGCATCGTTCTTTGATTTTTATGCTCATCTTTTTTATGATTATAACTGGGTATTAGTAGGGTATTTCATGACCTTCATTGCTGCGTTCTTATGGTACGAGCGCGCCAAGCGAGGGAAATTCCAGTCAAAGTATCTTGACTATCGTGCTCTTGCCGAGGGACTTCGCGTGCAGTTCTATTGGCAGTATGGAGGTATCAGAAATTCCGCAAGTGAGTTCTATATGCGTAAGCAGAAAAGCGAGCTTGATTGGATCCGCTTCGCACTTCGGACGTTTGCGATCCCCGCCGATGATGAAACGCTGACAAAGGGAGGACATTCGACAGAAAGCAAAATGCACCGCCTTGAAGTAACGCAAAAAGCATGGATCGAAGATCAGGCAAAGTATTATAAGAAGTCGATGCATCGCGACCATCATAAGCTACATAAGATGGAGCGGAATATCAATTGGATATTTTTTATAGGTGTTGCCCTTACAGGTGTTCAGCTTTTCCTGGCACATCCGAACCACTATGTTATCGTTGCTATCGGTCTTGCACCTATCCTTGCTGCGCTTATCGGGAGTTATCTGGAGAAGAACGGACTTGTCGGTCATATCAAACAGTACGAGCGCATGAGTACGCTCTTTCATCAGGCGAATGAAGCGATCAAACATCATCTTGGCGCGGGCAACAGAAAAGAAGCGGTTAGTTTTATCCTTGAACTAGGTAAAGAAGCGCTTGCAGAGAACGGCGATTGGCTTTTGCATCACAGAGAGCGGCCGCTTGAAGTCCCGAAGGGATAATGTTCTAAGGATTGGTCAATTTGGTGGTAAGAAGTGGGGGAAACACTTTGAGTATGAAGTATCCTTCATAAGTTGAGCAGGAGACGGGGATCGAACCCGCGACGTCCAGCTTGGGAAGCTGACATTCTACCACTGAATTACTCCTGCAATAGGCATTTATAGCCATAAATGCCCTTATTTCAAATCATTTTCCGAGAGAACAGTTTCACCCAAATCACTCTATGTGAGTTTGGTACGGGAATTGCTATTACCTATGTATTACTTGCTAATTGAAAGGGAAAACAAGCAGATAATTGGTTCGATTTGGTTTATTAGAAAAGGATGAGATAGACGTATGAAAAAGTTAATGTATATATCGCAGTTTGTTTTGATAGTCCTCTTGGGCGCGAATCTTGCGTCAGCACAAAACTTTGTAGACCCCGAAAGCACCTGGCGTACCAGCCTCGTGAAAGCATCCGGTAAAGATACGATTCGTATCGAACGGCATTCGATGGTGTCGCTTCCAGCGCTCAATGATACTTCCAATCTTGTCTATCATGAGCCGCTCCCGGATAACTTGATGCCGAAGTCAGCAATTGAAATTGGCAAGATCACTATTCAAGCGGAATCTGCTGATGAAGTCGTTGAAGCACTTGAAGAGAAAGCCCGCACACTGGGTGCAGATTGGATCGTAGGGTTCAACGAGCCACGCTTAGCATACATCAAGGGATATGGCTACTTCTACCGTTCATCTGCAAAGCTCTATAAAGTCATTGATGAGGAGCTCATGCCGGTTGGTGATATTGCAACGATCAGTCCGCTCCATGAGCGCATTAAAGACTTTGCATCAGTACTGACATGGCTCGGCAACTACGTTACAACCGACCAGGAATAACTTGATAATGATGAAGATGGAAGATGTCCTCCATTAGCTCCCCGGGAAATTACCCCTTCTCGGGGAGCC
>DATDEW010000223.1:0-3138 GCA_036522935.1 Kapaibacterium sp. (SeqCode) | reverse complement strand
CTGGTCATAATGACAACTCAATGTATTATTTGTCGAAGAACATATCCAACAATACTTTGTATGCGGCTACGTCATCAGTACATGATATGTATCAAAGTACATACTTAGCTGATTCAAGAATTGATAACGGTAAAGGTAAAGTATTATTCTCTAACGATAATGGTGCATCGTGGCAAACGCTTCATGACTTCCAACATCCCGTCATCTGGCTTTCAACTGACTCGCAAAATCCTAACCGTCTCTTTGCAAGTGTTATTCATAGTACGCAAGGGGGTATCTTTGTCTCGAACAATATTCAGAGCGGCGCATCCAGCACATGGACAAAGCTTACCAATCCGCCACGTACCGAAGGACATCCTTTTAATATCAGAGTATTGAATGATGGTTCGCTGCTATGTTCTTATTCGGGGCGTCGTACCACCAACTTCACCGCAAGTTCAGGAGTATTCTTGAGCACTGATGGCGGTACCTCATGGCAAGATAGAAGTGACGCAGGTATGCAGTACTGGACAAAAGACCTAGTCATTGACCCACACGACGCAGCCCAGAACACTTGGTATGCAGGTGTCTTCAGCGGTTGGGGAGGAGCAGCAAATAATAAGGGCGGACTTTACAAGACAACTGATCGCGGCACAAGTTGGACGAGGGTTCACAACGAAATGCGTGTAACGTCTGCAACATTCAGCCCTTCAAATCCTGATGTGATGTTTTTCACAAGCGAAACAAATGGCTTATACTATTCAGGCAATAGACGCTCTGCAAATCCGACATTCACTCAAGTAGCAAGCTATCCTTTCCGTCAACCAGAAAGAATATTCTACAATCCGTATGATTCAACAGAAGTATGGGTAACGAGTTTTGGTAATGGGATGAAGGTAGGGCGTCTTGGGTCAATTCCCACTCCAAAACCTGCAACAGCAATACTCCTATTACCAGGAAACCACAGTACAAATATTTCTATACCTGCACAACTTGTTTGGAAGAAAGCAAAAGACGCATCGTCGTATAAGATAGCTCTCTCAACTAGTTCTGACTTTCCCAGTGCATCTGTTTTCGAGTTTACGACAAATGATACAACAATCTCATCTGCTTCATTGACTACACTCTCCGAAGGTACAAAATACTACTGGAGGGTTCAATCTATTAATACAAGTGAAAGTGCATCCTGGTCAGAAGTTTGGGACTTCACAACCACCACTCCTAAAGTGTTATCTGATAGTGTCACGCTGGTATTCCCGACAGATCACTCAATGCCGACTGTAAAAGTGGATGAACTTCCGCCTTACGGGCTACACCTGCAATGGAATAATGTAGTTGGGGCAACGAAATATATAGTAGAGATTGCGTCAGATTCCTTGTTGAATCAGATGGTTCTTCGTGACAGCACATCCGATACTTCCAAATTCTTTGAGGCCGATAGAGATAGTACATATTGGTGGAGAGTTCGTGCCGAGAATGAAAGCGGAGTAGGTCCGTGGAGTTTTCAGTGGATGTTCTCAAAAGTTATTTATCTTGACGTACCTACTACCGCCTCAATAAATGGTTTAGCATTGCTTGCTTCTCCAAATCCGGCATCAGGTACTATGACCTTGAGCATTGTCAATCCCATTGACTTTACTCATAGCGTGCTTACAATATTTGACATTACAGGCAAAACCATACACTCCCTGTCACTTGACCTCGCCAAGGGTGTCAATAATTATTATTGGGATACTGATTCTCACCCTAACGGCGTTTATCTCTATAGACTTATGAGCAATAATACCACTCTTTCTGGGTTGTTAATAATAAGAAGATGAAAGAAAAATCATATAATTCTGTAAGTTTGGCATAATTTTGCGTATATTTGTATTATAAAGTTCTTCCGCGACGAAAAATACACATTTATCGCCCCGGAAGAACTTCATGACGCATTACTAGTTCATTGTATTAATTCACGTTACAGCTATTTTACCCAAAAATGACGACAAAGAATCTTGGGCGAAGCTGGGTACTGGTGTGGACACTTATTGTAGCCTTTCTTATTGGTGCAGTAAACCCATCGGAATCCGAAGCCAAGAGCAGTCGTAAGAACGGGAAAAACGTCAAGAAGGCCTCTCATAGCGTTCAGAAAAAGAAACGCCGCGCGAAGCTCTCATACAGACGCTTACCTGTTCGTTCGACGCTCACAGCCAGCGAAAAAACCGAAATAATCGAAAAAATCAACTCTTTAGCGACTACAGAAGTAGTTGAGGAGCCTGTATCCGCTACCGACAATACGGATGTTATGCTCCCTGATGATATTGCGCGTGCCGCAAAAGAGGAAGAAGCAGAAGATGATGTTGATGTATCCATCGACAAGTTCTTCGCAGCACGTTTTGCATCCGGCGAGGATATGACGCTCGACCCAAGTGCACTTCGTGACCGTCAGAACGACTTTACTCTTTTTGACGAAGTTGACCCGAAGATCGCTGCAACCCGTAGCGACATCATGCAGCACATTGTTGACTGGCTCGGCACACGCTATCATTTTGGTGGCTTGAACCGTAACGGTATCGATTGCTCGGCATTTGTCCGCCAGATCTACCGTAACTCGTTCAATGTAGAACTTCCCCGTACCGCCAGCATGCAGTCATCTCTTGGCGACCGTATCGGTAAGCAGGAATTGCAGTTCGGTGACCTCGTATTTTTCCATACAGCAGGCCATGCTCATGTTTCCCACGTCGGTATCTATATCGGCGAAGGACTCTTTGCGAATGCAAGCTGTTCAAAGGGCGTAACGGTCTCTTCTATGGAAAGCTCTTATTGGTCACGCCGCTATCTATTCGCAAAGCGTCTCTTTACGAATACGGCGACCGCATCACGAGAGATCAACAATTATATGAAGCTCGCATCACAAACCGGAGAAGAGCAGATAGACTATACGAACTGATAAAAGTTTTGTATTTGATACAAAAAGCTCCGGTAACAATGCCGGGGCTTTTTTGTTACCATTCATCCAATTTACGTGGCACAAACGCTTAGACATATTGAAGAGAAACCTCGCGAACTGACAGTTCGGCTCATTGCCGAGAACCGTTCGGCGCGACATGAGTATTTCATCACCGATGAAATGGAAGCCGGTATTGAACTCGTCGGAACAGAGGTAAAATCACTGCG
>DATDEW010000222.1:0-4176 GCA_036522935.1 Kapaibacterium sp. (SeqCode) | reverse complement strand
CTTTTGTTTCATCCGGGTTGAATGCAAAGAAGTCTACCATAAACGGATCCGGAACAAGATTTGGAGGCGCCCATTTGATTCGCAGCGGATAGAAGATGACTCCAAATAGCTGTCCTTTACATGTAGCAAATTCACCTGTCCCGTATGAAGTAGCGGCAATAAACGATTCTTTATTCGACTGTCCTAATCCAGAGCTAAACTCAAGCAGAGTTGCACAGTCGGTATACGCTCCATTTGGTAGTGGAGCAGGCGGGCCCCATCGCTGTTGAATAAGCTCCGGCCAATTTCCAATAGTCTGGCGAACTGGTTTCGTAAGTCCTAAATTCGCGACGGTATTATCAGTATACCCCTGTCCGCTCAAGCCCGGATCGTATGATGGGGCATGCGGGAGTGGGTATTGGAATGCGATGTAGAACCATGGAACACCGGTACCGGTAGCCGGCGTAAACATATCCCAATTCGGGCGGTATCCATAACGAGTAAGAAGCGGCGCACCATCATTTGTATAGACCTGGTCACCAACTTGGATATCAAGAAGATACTGGACTGCAACAACTACAGGGCTTGAAGTTTTATTTAACACTTTCCAACGGAAGACGATCTGCTCGCTTTTCTCAAAGAGGACAGGATATACTTCTTGTATAAGATCAACGCCGTCTTTGTTCGGCCAGACGCAGCGAATTGTATCTGTATCGGGTGTCTTTTTCCCTTTTATTCTTGAGAGAACTCCATCTTTCATGATGAAGGTATTTGCTGGAAGCGGTGATGGCAACCCAACATCATTATTCGTATAGACCTTGCCGTTAATGCTGAACGATACGAATGACTTTTGATAAAAACTTAATGTGCCATCCATGTTATTACCGGGGTAACGTTTTACTTGTACCCAACCTGAACCATGGTCGACGATGGCAGTTACATCTCTTTGCCCGGTTTTGAGCGGTATTCCGCCCTGCCCATATGAGGCAGAACTAATGAAGAAGCAACAAAATAAAAAAGCCGTAACAACGCCGGTAAGACGAGGGGAAATCGCCGTGAAGTTCATTCTCATGATCGTATTTTAACTCATTAATGCAGAAGCCCTATCCTTTAGGTAACGCTTGCGAAGGGCTCCGGTTACAACACAAACTCTTATCGAGCTTACTCTAAAATGTACTTTAGCCCTACCATTAACTGCAATGACGATATTTTCCAATCAGTTGCAGTTGCAGTATTTCTGATCGTATTAAACGGAAAATCGTAACTGATCATCGGGGAAATAATGGCTTTATCAGAAAGCGGGATATCATAACCACCGCCTAAAACAGCCGAAATACGCATTTTTTCGACATCTGCGATCTCTCCATCTTCGAGTGTCTCTTCGAGCGTCCCATTCTCAAAAGTTACCCCCTCAAGAACATCACCGTTTTCCATCACTACGGTTGACGAGGTAAGTGCGCGGGTATGAGTGAACTTGCTTGACATCAATAGTCCGATACCTGCGCTAAGTTGTAGGAACGGTCCTCCACGGAAGAACTGGTATTTCACACCGGGTAGAAACGTAAGATATGATGTACTCACATCACCGTGACGATTAAATTTTATCTGTCCGCTTGCAAGCGAATCACCCGGTTCATAGCGAATTGTTGCATTGTCAACAACAAGTTCATCACTTGCAGTTGACATAGCATTTAGTCCTACCTTAAAACTGATAGCCCAATCGTAATTGAGTGGAAGTTCAAAAACAAGATTTCCGATAAACCCTGTCCCTTTGCCATCAGCGAACTCGCATTGACAAGCAGCCTGGAATGTCCCCTCTTGCCTATTGAGTCCCATACCAAGCTCTATACCTGCACGGGCAGGAGGTGCACCCGGTCCCAACAGGTCACCTCGGCTAAATATCTGGGCATGAGTTGCGGAAGTAAACATGATGACTGCTAAAACCGCAAGTGAAATATGTGTTATACGTTTAGTCATGATTCTCTTAGTACGTTGCGGTTACTGTTTACCTACGATACGAACTTCTACACGGCGGTTCTTTGCTCGCGCTTCATCTGATGTACCGAATACAAGCGGCGCAGATTTACCAAATCCCTTTACAATCGCCACTTGATCCTTTGGCACACCTTGTGAAAGCAAATACTCTGTGACGGCAGTTGCACGTCGCTGCGAAAGTACATCATTGTACTCTTCAGTCCCCTGGTCATCTGTATGGCCAAGTGCTTCAAGCTTTACATACGGATTTTCTTTCACCTGTTGGATGAAACGAGTCATCTTTGGCTGCTGATCCTCTTTCAGGTCACTCTTGTCAAGATCAAAGAATACCATGACAGCATCTATCGTTGATGGCTGTAAACGAATTTCTTTTTCAACAGTGATAAGTGCATCGCGTTTTGGCGGTATCGGTACAGAAGAACTATACGGATCATAATCATCAACAGTGGTTGATATCGTATATGTTGAAAACGGTTTAGCATCAAACTCAAATGCCGAACCGCTACGGGAAGGGTCAACTTCAACATTCCGAGTGCTCTTATTGCCGTTTATATCCTTCTCTTCAAGGATAACATTCGCTGCTACAGCTTTACCTGTAAATACGTTCGTCACATGTCCAACGATCTTCACTTTTGAAGGGGTGAGCTTAATGTTCTCGGAAAATCCTTCCTCGCTGAATACCGATGGTGCTTGTACTTCGATCACACCATTCTGATAATAGTCAGCCCCAGCTTTCACTGAGATAAGCTTCCCGATAGGAGCCATTGTGCTGTAATCACGCTGAGAGCCTGTGTTCGAAAGTGCTTCTGCTCCGGATACATTTAATGTTGTCGTTGGCTCAGAGCGAACCGGCACCCCTGTTTCAGCATCAAGCACTTGTCCACGGAAGGCGATCGTCTTTGGTTTTGGCTTCATCGGATTCGGTGCAATACGATAAAGATCGTAGTCTCCCTGTCCCCCGCTCCTATTACTTGCAACATAAAGAGCGTCCTCAACCGGTGGAATTGTAAAGAACAGTTCGTCTGCACTTGAATTGACAGCAGAACCGAGGTTCTTTGGTGCTGACCATGTGTTATCGCCCGTGCGATAGGTCATATAGATGTCATATCCACCCTGTCCACCGTCAATGTCATCAGAAGCAAAATATAACGTTTGGTTATCACTGGAAATAAACGGTGAAAGTTCATCACCGCTCGTACAGAAACTTAAGAGTGTCGGAGCTCCCCAACCACCTTCTGCATTCTTGGTAGAAAGATAGATATCATACCCACCAGCTCCCTTTTTTCTATCACTGGTAAAAAAGAGCAACTGTCCGTCATCGGATACACATGGTTGGCTATCCCACCAAGGTGAGTTGACTGTTGGTCCAAGCGGGCGAATATTCTCAACTTTCCCGTTTACAACATCACACTGGTAAATATCGCTTGTTCTGTCAATCCCATCCTTACGGTTACTACAGGTCAATATTCCGGACTTTCCATCTTTGGCAAGCGTTAATCCGCTGATTCGCTCTTTGCCCGTAAGCTCAAGAAATAATTCCGGATTGTTCCATTCAGTTACTGATTTGCGGGTTGCCCTATAAATAGCATCTTTACCGGAGCGGAAACTTGAGAAGAATAAAGCACCTTCATCCGGGCTAACAAATGGAGCTGCATCAACCGCAGATGAGTTTAAATTTGTGAGGTTATCTGCGTGGGTATCCGTCAATCCGCGCTCTAGTGCACGTTTTCCCGCTTCATCTTGTGAAAATGAAGGAGAAACTGTACATAAAACAAGAAAAACGGTACAAAGTGAGAAAAACAACTGTCTAATTTTCATTACGGGACGGGTGAACAAATTACTCAACTTCTTAAGCCTTTCGCCGTATCTAAGCACAACATAATAGGGTAACGCTTACGACCACTTCCAGTTACAAAGAAAACGAAAAACAGTCGTAGGCAACTTTACTAAAACCCCCATTAAGCAAAAGCCGTTCGCTTTTCATGCTGGGGAATAAGTGAATAATAATAACGAACAAAAGACACTTCGCACTGTACAATCTTTGTAAAACAGCAAAAATCATACCATTACTCTACGAATGGCACTCCCAAATCCAAAAGATTTCGTTCATCGTGAGACGATTTTTATCTCTGTCCGACGATTCCTTGCCCTTCCGTCTTCTGTCGTATTATCTGCGATCGGGATAGATTCACCATACCCTAT
>DATDEW010000221.1:0-3032 GCA_036522935.1 Kapaibacterium sp. (SeqCode) | reverse complement strand
ACTCGATAGGCGCAACTTCGGCTTTGATACCAACCTTACGAAGCGACTCTGTGATAATAAGAAGAATTTGCTTTCTCGTCTCATTACCTGCATTGACCATGAACGTGAAACTGAACGGTACTTTCTTCCCGCCTACGGTCTTGTCGAGGACACCATCACCGTCGCTATCTGTCCAGCCTGCTTCTGTGAGAAGCTGCTTTGCTTTTGCAACGTCGTACTCGATAGGTGCGAGATTCGGATTATACTCTTTACGGGTTGAAGTATTTGGCGACTGTGTCGGCTTTGCCAAACCATAGAGCACTTTATCAATGATAGTCTTCTTATCGATCAAATGCGCCATCGCCCAACGGACTTTCGAATCATTAAAGTAAACACTCTTATTATTCCAGTTAATAAGAGCATACGCAGAAAGCGTGAATGTCGTCTTCTTGATATGCTTTGCCTGATTTGTATCGATCTTTACATAGTACGGCGGCTGCAAGAAACCGATGAGGTCTATATCCTGCGCCTTAAGAGCTGTAACGGTTGCAGCCCAATCGCTGATGACCTTATACATGAGCGTATCAGGAGAAACTTCACCGAACTTCGAACCGCCTTTATTGGTATAAAGCGGATTGCGGACAAGAACGATGCGGTCATTCGTACGCCACTCTGCAAGTTTATACGGACCAGATCCTTGGATATACTTCGGATCTCTGCCAAGCTCAGCACCGATAAAATACTCGGCATATTCTTTCATTGCCGGATTGATGTTCAACTTTGCAACCTTATTCGGGTCAACTTCTTCGCCTGCGCCGGGGGCTTCGATGATAGCTGCAATGTCATCCCATGAATATTTATCGGTCAGTCCTTTCGGATCATAGATATGCTTCGGCAATATATAGAGCACGTCACAGAACGCTTGTTCCTTTGTAAGGAAGTATGGCTTCCACATCGTGAAGCGAACACGGTACGGGTCGCCGTCAATGAGTTCACAGCTATGGATACCATCTACGTAGACTCTCTTCTGAGCACTCATGGTGTTGAGCGGGTTTTTCAACGACTTCAAGCTAAAGATAACGTCAGCTCCGGTGAGTTCTTTGCCATCGGCGAACTTCACTCCTTTGCGAAGTTTGAAATCGAAGGTCTTGTGGTCTTCGGATTCAACCGGCATTTCTTCAGCAAGCCATGGGATGTTTACTTCCATCGTTTCAGGATTGATACGAAGCAGACGCTCGAATATCATTTCCTCAACGTAGGTTTCGTTGGCTCCGGTGGAGTTCTGGGGATTGAGTCGTTCAAGCTCGGAGAGGATATGCTCAACGACTCGATTATTGGTCGAAACTGATTTAGCATCGCCTCCACCACCACCGCCGCAGCCGACGAGATAGGAAGCAGAAAGAATTGTGAGAAGAAAGATGCGGAAATTCGTTTTCATAAGGTGTTTATTAAGATTCAACATGAAGTATTATATCATTCTAACAAGCTACGTAGTTCCGACTGAAATGGTCGTCGAGCATACCCCTGCCCATAGAGCGCATCTGGCGGAGTATTATAAGAAAGGCATCATGCTCTTCTCCGGACCGATGGAGCCTCGCACCGGTGGCATACTCTATGCTCATGCCGAAGATGTCTCGGTCATTGAAGAGATGGTCTCGGTCGATCCGTTCAAGACGACGGGCTGTGCCAACTTCCAGATAATCGAGATGAAACCTGTAATGTGGGCAGAAGGGCTAAACAATTTGTTCGGTACACCGTAAGGACTTGGTGAACTTAGTGCCTTTGTGTCTTGGTGATAAAAAGAAGTAACCACCAAGGCACCAAGACTGGAAGGACACAAAGAATACAATGCATACAGCAACAGATCATCTTCAACCGGAAATTGCGTCTTCGTTAGGCAACTTTGAGCTTGTCGCAAAGTTCGTTGTCGAAGGGTTCATCACGGGACTTCATAAGTCACCGTACCACGGTTTTTCCGTTGAGTTCGCGCAGCACAGACCGTATATGCCGGGCGATGCGATACGTAACATTGACTGGAAGCTTTTTGCACGAACAGACCGCCACTTCGTAAAGCAGTTCGAGGAAGAGACGAACCTTAAAGCGCATATCATCCTCGACATTTCGAAGTCGATGAATTATACGAGCGGTAAACATATCACGAAGTATCGCTACGCTTCAATACTTGCCGCATCTCTTGCCTACCTTCTGATCCGTCAGCAGGATGCCGTCGGACTTGGTCTATATGATGAAGAAGTAAAGCTTTTCATGCCTGCACGACTCAAAGCAAGTTACCTGAGAGAGATACTGAAAGCTATCCAGACGACAGAACCCTCGAACAAAACAAAGACTGCATCGTCGCTGCGCTCACTCCTCGAACGGCTCAAACGCCGCGGGCTTGTTATTGTCATTAGCGATTTTCTTGGTGATGCAGACGAGATCATCACGTCGCTCAAACTTCTGCGTCATGCAGGTCATGAGGTCATTGCATTCCAAGTGCTTGACCCCGTTGAGAGAAACTTCGCTCTTGATGTGAGCGATGCGACTATCATTGATATGGAAACAGGCGAATCACTCAAGACACAACCGTACCAACTTCAAGAAGCATATCGAAAAGCAATGGGCGAACATATCGAGAAGCTTCGCCATGAACTTGCCAACGAGAGAATAGACTATTTGCTCATCGATACAACTATCCCCCTTGATGTCCCTCTTCGGGAGTATCTTTATAAGCGACAAACGTTAGGGTAAGGTAAGAATATTATACTATCCGAATGAGCGCAAGCACTCTGAGTATTGAAGAACGTTTGAGTTCGCTCGTAAAGCGTACAGACGACGGCAGTGAGTCAGCGGTTGAACTCCTCAAGGAAACAGAACAGATCATCACCGAACTAGGAGCGGCGGGCACCCCCGAGCTTCTCATGCGTGCATCCAAACTTAAAGCCAGCCTACTCTACCATTCCGGTAAGCATACCGAAGCAAAAGAACTCTATAAGGAACTGCTTGAAACTGCCGAGCGTGAACATCTGCGTGATGTGCTGCCTAGCCTGTATCTT